>JASHTH010000851.1 GCA_030040655.1 Acidobacteriaceae bacterium
GTCGCTCTCGACAATGCGCGGATCTTCCACGCCGCCCGGCCACTCGCGCGCCATTTGGCCGTCGTCGGCTGGATAGAAAACCGGCTCTGCGCGAAGCTTGAAATGGATTCCGTCGGAGCTCTCAGCCAGCCCCAGCCGCGAGGTGTGGCCGCCAATCTGCATCGTGCCGGAGTTGTCCTCCGCTCGATATAAGACGAAGATTTTGCCGTGGCGCACGATGGCTGCCGGGTTAAAGGTGTGCAGCGCCTCCCATTGCACGGGAGACTTCAGGATGGGATCGGTGAACTTGGAATTGGGGTTCGGCGAGATCACGGGATTGCCGGCTGAGGGGCGGGTGAACGGGCCGATGAGCCAATTCGGCGGGCTCTGCGCGCACAGTGAAACTGCGACGAGCAAAAGAGCGAATGAAGACCGAGCAAGGAATCTCATCGGGATGGCGGGTCGAGATCCAACGTATAAAAGCTTAACGCCGCATCGCCCTGTTGCAGGAGGCGAACGCGCTTGAGGCTGCCATAACGCTCCTGGAGCGGAACCTTGCGGCGATGCTCGGCGATTACGAGCGCCGCCGGCGCCAGCAAGCCGGACGATGCACCGCCAACCAGGCCGAGCGCAGAGTCATATTCCTGCGCCGCGTCGTAGGGAGGGTCAAGAAAAACGAGATCGAATTTCGAGGAGCTCTCCGGTCGGCCGCGGCGAAGAAATGCAGAAACGCCGCCGGCATGGACGCGCACGCCCTCGCGCAGGCCGAGCCGGGCCAGGTTTTCGCGCAGGGCGATGAGCGCCGGCTCAGCGCGCTCCACAAATACCGCGCGCGCGGCGCCACGACTAAGCGCTTCGATGCCCACTCCGCCCGAACCGGAATACAAATCCAGGAACGAAGCGCCCTGGATGCGCGGGGCGAGCACATTGAAGAGCGTTTCCCGCAACCGGTCGCTGGTCGGCCGGATGGCGAGTCCCGGCGGAGCCTTGAGCCTTCGCGAGCGGAGCGAGCCGGCGATAATGCGCATCGCACACAAGGATAGTCGACCGGTATCGACAGAAAATTCGGTGGCAGAGGGCGGCTCACCCTCTACAATCGCCTTATGCGCGGCTGGACAATCCCGTTGGGCCGGTGGATGGGCGTCGAAATTCGAGTTCACGCCTTCTTTCCGCTGCTGGGCCTGGTCTGCCTGGGCTTAAGCGCTTCGGACCCGCTCTGGTTTTTGCGGGGCCTGGGCCTGTTTGCTGCTATGACCGCGGCGGTGATCGTTCGCGAGGTTGCGCGCCTTATGGTGGCGGCGTGGCAGGGGCTCAAGTTACGAGCCATCCTGGTGCTGCCCATCGGCGGTCTGTTTGCCTATGCCAACCCCGAGAGCCAGGAGGCGGCGAACCATGGCGGCGGGCAAATGGCGCTTGCCGTCGCCGGGCCCATCGCCAATCTGGCCACGGCGCTTCTGCTTGCTACCCTGTACCTGGGCGCGAGCGGAAATATTCGCCTTTTTGCCCAGCCGTGGATCGCCTCTGCTTACCTTTTGCGCAGCGTGATGTGGATGCAGGCCGGCCTCGGCACTCTGCACCTGGTGCCGGCGTATCCGTTGGATTGCGGCCGCCTGCTCCGGAGCCATTTCGCGCGTCACCACGGATCCGCGCCTGCCGGCCGCGCCGCCATGGGGCTGGGGCAAGTGCTGGCGCTCGGCGCCATGGTGGGCGGCTGGCTGCTGCACAGTCCGTGGATGGTGATCGCCGGGTTTTTCATCATGATTGGCGCGCAGGTCGAGGATCAGGGCGTGTTCTTTCAGTCCGTCGTCGACACCGTGCACATGCGCGAGGTGATGCTCACTGACTTTTCCACGCTTTCGCCGTCGGACACGCTGGCCGATGCGCTGGTGCGTTGCGTCCACTCGCTGCAGGAGGACTTCCCGGTCGTGCGCGGCCCGCAGCTGGTCGGCATCGTTTCCCGGCAGCGCATTGTCGACGCGCTGCGCAACGACGGCAACGGCTATGTGCAGTCGGTCATGTCGCGAGCCTTCCAGGTGGCGCGGCCTGAGGATACGCTGGGAACCACCATTCGCCGCATCACCGCGGGCCGCGGGCTTTCGCTGATTCCCGTTACCGAAAGCGGCCGGGTGGTGGGTATCGTGAGCGTGCAGAACCTCATGAGCTCGATGTCGCTGCTCGCCGAGCAGCGCCGCATCGAGCGCCAGGAAAGCAGTGAATCCGGCTGAAATGGCCCCCGGGGACGCGCGGCCGCTCTCATCCGGGCTCTATGTCGTCGCAACTCCGATTGGAAATCTGGGCGACATTACGCTGCGCGCGCTCGAGGTGTTGCGGCGCGTCGATCGCATCGCCTGCGAAGACACTCGCCAGACGCAAAAGCTGTTGAATCGCTTTGGCATTGCCACGCCGGCGGTAAGCTGCCACGAGCACAACGAGCGCGAGCGTGCCGTGGAGTTGATTGAGGCTATGAAAGCCGGCGCGCGAATTGCATTGGTTTCCGACGCGGGCACGCCTGGCATCAGCGACCCCGGGAATTGGCTGGTCGCGCAGGCCGTCGCAGCGGGCGTTGCGGTCATCCCCATTCCCGGCGCCAATGCGGCGCTGGCCGCGTTGGTTGCCTCGGGCCTGCCCGCAGCCGAATTCCATTTCGTCGGATTTTTGCCCGAGAAATCCGGCGCGCGGCGAACTCGCCTCGAAGCATTGCTTGCTGAAATCAAAGCTTCCGGCGCGCCGCGCACGCTCGTCTTCTACGAGGCCCCGCATCGGATTCTTGCGACCCTGACCGACCTCGAAGCTGTCTGGGGCGGGGGGAGCCGCATAGTTTTGGCGCGCGAGCTGACCAAGGTCCACGAGGAATTCCTGCGCGGAACGGTTGCCGAAGTGCGCAAGGAGCTTGCCGGGCGTGAACAGGTGCGCGGAGAATTCGTGGTTCTCGTCGCTGCGCAGCTCCGCGCCGTATCTGCGGCGCATCCTGGTGAGAACGCAGCGCCGACGGTAGCGGAGAGTATTGCCCGCCTTCGAGCTGGGACAGGCGCGGACGAGAAAGAAGCGCTGAAGGCCCTCGCGCGAGAGCGTGGTGTCTCCAAGAGCGAGTTGTATCGCGAGCTGCAGCGCGAGCGTGCGCGATCGAAGGCTCGGGCGAAACCATAATGGCGGGATAATGCTCGGCACGTGGCTCGTAGTTCATAGTCCACAGTTCACAGTTCACAGATTGCAGCGTGGAGGCGAGGACAGGAATTCGGATCTCCAACACGAACACCATCGAACAATGCCGTTTTAGAGAATTCCGTATCCGAAGCCGCAATCGCCAAGTCGACGCAAACCGCAGGGAGCGGCGACTTCGAGCATCGTAAGAGGGGACACACTCTTTCCTAAAACGGCCTAAGAACTGTGAACTGTGTACTGCGAACTGGAACCTGTGTAAGCTGTACGCGGAGGAACGCGGATGAGAAAGCTCTTGCCGTTTCTGATCGTGCTTTGCGGTGGAGTCGTGTCGGCGGCGCAGACCAGCCCCGATGAGGCCGCCATCCGCGCGGCCATCGCCGCCCAGGCCGCGGCGTGGAATCGCGCTGACATTCCCGCCTTCATGCAGGCTTATGAGAACTCGGAAAAGACGACGTTCATCGGCCAGACGCTGCGCAAGGGCTATGAGCCGATCCTCGAGCGATACATGACGGCCTATTCCACTCGTGAGCAGATGGGCACGCTGAGCTTCGGCAATATCGACGTGCGCCTTCTCGAGGGATCGTGCGGCAAGCCGGAGTTTGCCGTGGTGACCGGCACGTTTCATCTCGAGCGCTCGGCCAAAGGCGAAGCCAAGAAGGACGACGGCATTTTCTCGCTGGTGTGGCGCAATGGCGCCGATGGATGGAAGATCATCCTCGACCATACAAGCTGATGCTGCGCGCCGGATCAGCGGGCGCATGCAGCCAGTTCGCCTTGCGGCGGGTGACCGCGAGATTCCTTGAACCCCGGGAACCGCGGCGTCTGACCAAACGTATCCTGCAAGCGGCAATTCTCTGTTCTTTCGCAGGAGAATGCGACCTTCGCTTGCCCGACGCAAAGCGTGGCCAAGGAGGCGATATGTTGGCTGCGTCTCTTGACGAGTTTCGGCCTCAACAGGATCTCCGGGCGATCCAGATTGGGATCTGTGGAGGGTTTCTGGCTTGCGCAGCCTATCCCCTCGCGGCCTTCGCACACTTGCCCAGAACCGCAACGGTGGCGCTTGTAGCCTGCTTTGGCCCCGCGCTCGGCATGGCGAGCTTCGGCCTTCGGCGCATTCTCGATCTGGATGCGCCGCGAATCACAAGCGCTTTGGGCCTGCTGTTCGACTCTCTGGCCGGCGCACTCTTTTCCGCCATGGGCCTGGTGCAAATGGCCGTCGTATCGGCGGCCGGAGGCGACAGGATTGCGAACCAGATGCGCGCCGTCTGGCTGGGCCTCGACGTGGCATGGGACGCCTATCTTTGCGCTGGAACGTGCTTCTTTGCCATCGCCATGATTCGGCATCCCCGCTTCGGGCGAACCTTTGCATTTTCCGGGATGGCCCTCGCCGCGGCTCTGCTCGTGCTCCACATCATCACGTTTCCTGCCCCGCCACAGAATGCCGGCCTGGTCGATCTTGGGCCGGCCATCGGTCTTTGGTATTTCATCGTGACGATTCAGATGACGCGATCTTTGGGCTGGGCAAAGCAGCGCAAAGCACCCATCGTGCCTTTGCCTTCGCGTTGAATCGGTTCCAAAGCTGCCGGACATCGGAGCCAAAGAAGCCGGGTGGCGCGCCGCGGCGAGCCACCCTGAATACCGCCGGAGATTGGGCAAATGACCGTGGAACCGGCTTAGTCGTGGTCTCTGAAGATTCCAACTTCCGGAGATGCTTCGCTCTGGTTCGTCAGCTCGCCGGCATTCGGCCCTGTTAAACGCAAAGTGAAGCGCACCGGTGGAGTATGGAACGACGCCGGCGGATGCGCGCGGCGATGACTGACCGAGAAGCTCAGCGTTACGCCGTCGAATTTGGGGTCGATCAGCGGCTCCGGAATGCCGGGCGTCGAAGTCTCCGCCTTGCCCGGCTCCCTTCGCAGCAGATAGAAGAGGATCGCGCCGTTGAGCGAGCCCGTTTCATAGGTCACGTTGAGCGTGACGGCGGGCAGGCCATCGATCTGCGCGCGCCACACGCCTTCGACGGCGTCGCCACGCGGCCCTTCGTTCGATGACGAGGCCGCAACATCGCGAGACGAGGCCTGCACCAGAACTGCTGTCGCGATGAGCGCAGCGAAGAATGAGAGGGGTGCGAATCGGGTTCTCATGATGGACTCCTTTCGGTAGAGTCATTGCTTGCGGCAGATTTATGCTTGCGGCCGGGCGATCGCAGCTGTCGCCAGCGAGCCGCCCAGCCCCATGGTTTCCACCGCGGACGAAGGCACGATCACCATCGACCCGCGCTCCTTGATCGCTTCGTAGAGCATGTTCATGGCGCGCAGGTGCAGCGCCACGGGGTTTTCGACGTAAGCCGAGGCGGCGGAAACGAACTTCTCGGAGATCTCGGTTTCGGCCTG
>JASHTH010000852.1 GCA_030040655.1 Acidobacteriaceae bacterium
TGACGAGCGCCAGCGCGTCCGGTGCCGATGACGTACATCTGGCCTCTGACCTCACTACAGCTTGCATAGCTCTTAAACAGTCAGCCGCGGATTAAGGTCCGATACTCTCAGCTTGCAGGCGCGGCTCTTGGGCAGCTTCTGGCATTTGCGCTGGTCTCGGTACCATTTGCTCTCGCTGCACCGCTTTCGGTAATTCAGGTAGCAGAAGTTGCGGTTGCCGGAATGGCTTTGTCCTCGCAGATTCGACGCTTTGAGGATTTGCGCCACGTCGCTAACGTGGTCCGGTTCTTCATCGTTGCTCTGACAGTTTCGGCCGTCTTTGCGGCGATCGACTCAATCCCGTTAACAAATCTGATCAGTGAGTCTGCGGCTCAAACGTGGAGAATCGTGATGCCCTGGGGCTCATGATCATTTTCCCACCGGCGCTGTAAGTTCTCTCGGGCGAGTTCTTCAAACGGCGGCTATCGCCTTCGGCATGGATTCTGCGAATCGGGTCTCTGTTGATCTTTGCTGCAGTGTCGATCGGGATATTCGCGCAAACGTCGATGCCCTTCTTATTTCTGGCGTTTCCGCCGCTATTGATACTCAGCTTCGCAATGGAGGTTGAAGCAGCGGTCTTTGCCCTGCCGCTCCTCGCCGTTACCGCCTGCCTTGCTTCAGCTTCCCAATCGGGCCCGATATGGCTGAATCCGACACTGAGCATGGCCAACCGCATCTTCGTTCTTCAGGTATTTCTCGGGGCAGCTGCCCTGAAGGGGCTAGCCGTGGGCGCGTTGTTGGATGAACGCCGGCATGCCCATCGAAGTGCGAATCAGGCTCGCATGATTTACGAAACGCTTCTGGAGAATGCCGACGACATGATCATCTTGTCGTCGCTTGATGGGGCGTGGAGATTCGTCTCTCCTGCCGTCAAAAAGATTACCGGGTGGACCCCAAGAGAGTATCTCGCGCAGGGGCCGTTGGACGTCGTTCATCCGGAGCACCGCGAACTGGCCCAGGCCATATTGAGTAGCCTCGCAGACGGGAAGTCCCATCTCACATTTCGCTTTCGTGCGCCGTGCAGAGGAGGCGGATATTCGTGGGTGGAGTCTTCACTGCGCGGGATCCGGTTGCCTGGAGAGATGGGATTGACTGAGTATGTCGCCATAGTGCGCGACATATCGCGGCTGAAGCTGGCCGAAGAGTCCTGGGTTGCGGAACGGGCCGATTTGGCTCAGAAGAATCGCGATCTTGCTGAGCAGGCCCTTCGCGATGAATTGACAGGTATTCCCAATCGGCGTGCGTTCAATAGCGTGCTTGATATCGAGCTAGCGCGGCTAGAGCGCTCGGAGCAACCCATCGCGCTTTTGATGATCGATCTTGATCGGTTTAAGAAGTTCAACGACCGGTATGGGCACCCTGCAGGGGACGATTGTCTCCGAACAGTTGCCCGGCACCTGCTCGATTGCGCCAGCCGCCCCTCCGACTTTGTGGCGCGTCTGGGCGGCGAAGAGTTTGCCGCATTGCTTCCATCAACGTGTTACCGCCAATCCTTCCCTTTGCCTAGACTTCGCCGCGTTTGGTTCGGTTCGGCGCCCAGTCTTCACCCGGCTGAGTCGAAACTTCCCGATTGCCGACGATCCTGCCGAAACTCGGCGAATGCGGGCAGATCGGAATCGCGCTTCGTGGCTCGGGAAGCAGCCTGCTCAAACGAAATAAAGAAGCTGATCGAAGTCCGGGTAACGTAATACAATTACTTCCACCCCGACCGGCAGCTCAGTTAAGAGGTGGCGAGTCGGTTTCTGCGTCCGAACTCCGGTTAGCCGTAACCCTCCTGAAGCCTGAAGCTGAGGATCGCTCGTATCTGGCCAAGTGCTAAGTAAACGGATTCTTCCCTGGAGGTCTCAATTGTCGAATCGGCCGGTCTTGTGGAGAGAGCTGTCTCACCGTTTGCGTGTGTCCGCGCTGCTTCTCGCTTCGGCCGTGCTGTTTGTGACCCCAATGGTTCGCGCGCAGGTATCCTATGATGGCGCGCAGATCACCCTGGCCTCGTTTCCGTCCTCGAATTGGCTTTCACCCGTGGCAGTGGATGCGCAAGGAGACGCCTTTTTCGTCGTCTCCTCCGGCACAACCAATTCCCTGTATGAGGCGCCCATCAACGGCGAGTTGACCGTGCTGAACAGCACTTTCCCATTCGCCCCCAGCGCCGTCGCGGTCAATCCGCAGGGTACAAGGCTGTTTTTCCTCTATACGGCTCCCGAGGCTGGCTGTGACGGGGCCGGTTCGGTGGCTCTGGCGTCGGTTCCGGTCTCCACGGGGGCAACACCTGCAAACATGCCTTGTTCGTTCCCGATCTCGGGCACGACTGTCACGTTTGCCGAAGCCTCGGGGCTTGCCTTCGATCCCTCCGGTGACCTCTGGATTGCCGACTTCGGCGGAGGAGACTTCTTTGAGATTTCAGCGCCGGTCGGCGCGTCGAGCGTGCCGTTAAAGTTCGTTGCACTCAGCTCTGGGCAGCCATATGACGTCGCCCTGAACGGAGATGGCAATGTCTACTTCACGTCTCTCGCCTATATTGGTTCCAGTCAAGTCCAGGATGCGGCATATATTTCCGCCTCGTCCTTGACGGGTAGCATTTCCGGCAGCCCGGCTACGCCATCGGCCCTGGTGCCCAGCGTGCCGAGCATCCAGTCCGGCCTCGCCGCAGACCCCTTTGGAAATATCTACATCGGTGGAGGGACCTCAGCGGATTCCCTGATCTTTCGCGGAGATCTCAACCCGGTGTACAGCAATTTCGTGAACGGGACTTACGGCCTGGCGACCGATCCCAGCGGCGACCTGTTCATTTCCGGCGCAACAGTGGACGGAACGCAGCAGATCGTTGAACTGGGATTGCAGGCCGCGAACTTCGGCCAAGAGACGCTGGGTTCGACCAGCCGTACATGGACGTTGAACTTCACCGTAGCCGCCGGCACAGTAGTCAGCGGCATCGCAGTGTTGAATACCGGCATCGCCGGCCTTGACTTTACCCCCGTCAACGGCGGCACCTGCGTGGCAGCGATCTTTGCAGCGGCGACCAGCTGCACCGTAAACGTGAATTTCAAGCCGCTGGCCATCGGCGAGCGCAGGGGGGCAGTTGTCTTCTATGACGCCTCGAACAACCAATTGGCCAATGTGCCACTTGAAGGAGTCGGAACCGGGCCGCAGCTGATTTATCAGAGCAGCGCGCCAACCGCGTTCGGAACCGGGCTCAACTCACCCGCGGGCCTGAAATTAGACGCCGCGGGAGATATATTCCTTGCAGACAGCGCCAACAAACGCGTCCTGAAGATTACGCCTGGGGGAACGGTGACGACCGTGGGCAGCGGTTTTGGCCAGCCTACTGATGTAGCCATCGACGGCGCCGGCAATGTCTACATAACCGACGCCGTCAACAACGCGCTTTATGAAGTGACGCCGGCCGGGGTGCAAACCACCTTGCCTGTCACAGTAACTGCTCCGTGGGGCCTGGCGATCGACGGGACCGGAAATCTGTACGTCGGTGAAGAGTCCTCCGGCACCGTTTTCGAGCTGACACCGGGCGGAGTGCAATTCAACATCGCCACCGGTCTCGATTCTCCTTACGGAGTTGCCGTGGATTCTGCCGGCAATGTGTTCATCGCCGACTGCGGCAGCGACAACGTATACGAGGTGACACCGGTCGGCCAGAAGTCGACGAGAGCCTCAGGTATCGACTGCCCATCGTACATTGCGGTGGACCCGGCCGGAGACCTTTATGTGACAGACTACTACGGTGAGACGGTTGTGGAGGTGACGCCTGCGGGCGCAATGAGCACTTTAGCCAGCGGCCTGGTCGGGCCTTACGGCGTCGCCCTGGATGCAAGCGGAAACGTGTACTTCACGCAATTCACAGGCAGTCTGGGGGATGTAATCCAACGCGCAACTCCGCCCTCGCTCAAATTCCTGACGACCGCGGGCGGCTCCAAGAGCACCGACAGCCCGAAGATCGTTCCCCTCCAGAACATAGGCAACGCGGCTCTCGATTTCTTTGCCGTCAGCTATCCCACCGACTTTCCCGAGGGTGCGAGTGCTGGCGACTGCACTTCGTCCACCGTGCTGGCGGCTGCCGGCGATTGCACCCTCACCATCGACTTTTCGCCCGTTACGGTGAACGGGACGGCGACATCGATTCCGTTGAGCGAGAACGTGCAACTTACCACCGACACGCTGAACGTGACCACCCCGCAGAATGTTCCGGTGACCGGAACTGAGACCAAGAGTGTCCAGATCATCACCTTCGTTCCGCCCGCATCTGTAACCTACGGGTCCTCGCTCAACCTTGATTCCTATGCCGCATCATCCGGCGGCCTGCCCCTCACCTTCAGGGTTTCTGGCGGCCCGGCTATTCTGAGCGGGACAACCGTCAAGTTCACAGGAACGGGTACGGTTTCGATTCAGGCGAGCCAGCCGGGCAACAGTGTCTATGCGGCCGCTCTTCCATCCGTTGCGAGCATCTCTGTTACTGCGGCCGTAGTGAAGGTGGCAGCCAATGACCTGGTTCGCGCTTACGATAGGCCGAACCCGCCCCTCACTTATGCTTTTATCGGTCTTGTAAATGGCGATACCGCGAGCGCAATCAGCGGTACTCCCTCGCTCGTTACAAGGGCGGTCATCTCTTCGCCGGTTGGTTCCTATGTGATTGCGATTGGGGCAGGCACGCTCTCGGCCACCAACTACACATTCACTTTTCAAAATGGAACGTTGGATATTCTCCAAGCCGCGCCAGTCATCACGTGGCCTGCACCGTCGGCAATCACCTATGGAACACTTCTGAGCGCAACACAACTGGATGCAGCCGCGTCGGTGGCCGGAAAATTTATCTATACCCCCGCGTCGGGAACCAAACTGGCTGCCGGAAAACAGACGCTTTCCGTTTCATTCACCCCAACCAACGCGATCGATTACAAGACCGTAAAGCATTCCGTTGACCTGACCGTTAACAAGAGAACTCTCACGGTCACTGCACTTCCCGCCTCGGTACCTTTTGACAAGCATCTGCCGGCTTTCAATTATAGGGTGACGGGCTTTGCGCCCGGAGAAACCTCCTCAGTCCTCCGCGGCGCTCCGTTAGAAGTTACACCGGCGAAACAGGGCTCGCCGGTAGGGGATTACCGAATCGAAATCTCTCAGGGGACGCTCACTGCGGCTGACTATACATTTGAGTTCAAGTTCGGGACCTTGACGATTACGCCCGCAGGACCGACTGCTACGCCCAAGTTCAGCCTTCCGACGGGGACTTACTCGCTGCCGATCGAGTTGACTGTTTCGGATGCGACCACGGGTGCGGTCATGTATTACACGCTTAACGGGCAAACGCCGACCACAGATTCCACGAGATACACTGGGCCAATTACGGTGACGAAAAATGAGACGATCAACGTCATCGCACTGGCCCCGAACTACACCTTGAGTGTGGTCGCTACAGCGACGTATACCGCGAATTAACGCTGCAAAGGCGCAGATCCTGCATTTGTCGTGAATCTTGGAGGAAAGAGCCGATGTCACAACCGTATGTGGGTGAAATAAGAATGGTGGGCTTTAATTTTGCACCTGTAGATTGGGAACTCTGCAACGGGCAATTATTGAGCATTTCCGATTATCCAACTCTTTTTAATTTGATTGGCACAACCTATGGTGGAGACGGACAGACGACGTTCGGTTTGCCCAACCTGCAAGGACGCGTGCCCATCCACCAGGGTGACGGTTCACTGATTGGAGATTCGTCCGGAAGCGAAACTGTGACGCTCAGTCTCAATGAAATTCCGGCGCATTCTCATCAGCTGAACGCAGAAAGAGCGGCGGGAAACCAGACGAGCCCGGCGAATGGAATCTGGGCAGACTCGGCCCTCGAGCAATTCTCCTCCGGCCCGCCGACCACTTCGATGGATGCGGCGCTGCAGTCATCCGGCGGAGACCAGGCGCATAACAATATGCCGACGTTCCAATGCGTAAACTTCGTAATTTCCTTATTCGGAGTCTATCCGACTCAAGGCTAGCTCGGCATTCGGGAGGGTGACTCAATGGCGACGCCGTATCTGGGAGAGATCAGGATCGTGAGCTTTAACTTCGCCCCGAAAGGTTGGGCCTTCTGTAACGGGCAAACGCTGCCGATTAGTCAGAATCAGGCGTTGTTCGCGCTGCTCGGAACGACATACGGTGGCAATGGCACCTCAACGTTTCAGCTTCCCAATCTGCAGGGGTGCGCGCCGGTCCATATGGGAGATGATCCTTTCGGGAACTTTTATCAACTTGGGCAAGCCGGAGGCGAAACGAGCGTCACGCTTTTGGAATCTGAATTGCCGGAACACACCCACCAGGCGCAGGCGGCGGGCGTTCAAGCGTCCAGCGCCTCTCCTGCGGGAAACGTCTGGGCGGAGTCGGCGTCGGACCCCTATGGCGCAAGCGCGACTGGGGCGATGTCGGTGAGCGGGGTATCGGAGGAAGGCGGGGGGCAGCCGCACAACAATATGCCGCCTTACCTGGTGTTGAGTTTCGTGATCGCGCTCGACGGAATCTTTCCTACCCAGAACTAGAAAGGGACCCCAGAGATGTCGGACCAGTTCGTTGGAGAAATCCGTGTTTTTCCCTTCAATTTCGCACCCGTTGGATGGGCGATGTGCAGCGGCCAGCTTCTGCCGATCTCGCAGAACACGGCGCTCTTCTCCCTCTTGGGAACGCAATTTGGCGGCAACGGTACATCGAACTTCCAGCTACCCGATCTTCGGGGCAGCGTTCCGATCAACCAGGGAGACGGTGCCGGGCTGACGTCACGCGTCATAGGTGAGGTTGGAGGCTCGCCGACCGTGACTCTGACGGTCGCCGAGATTCCCGCGCACTCCCACGGCGTCGCCTGTGCAGCAACCGGCACAGCAGACGGCCCGCTGGACGCCGTGTTTGCCGGCTCGCAGGAGGGGAATGCATATGCTCCACCAGGCACGACCGTGAACATGAGCGCAGCCGCAGTGGCGCCAGCCGGCGGCGGCCAGCCACACAACAACATGCCACCCTATCTCGTTCTGAACTTCTGCATTGCCCTGCAAGGGGTTTTTCCCGCAAGGTCCTGAACATTCATGGAGGAGACACAGGAACAGGCTGACCAGCTTCACCCGCTCGAACTTCGAAGCGCTTGCGAAGGCGATCTGCCGTTTCTCTTCAGCCTCTATTGCGACGTGCGCTCGCCTGAGGTGAATGCGTGGGGCTGGCCCGCCAGCCAGGTTGATGCTTTTCTGCGCATGCAGTTTGACGCTCAGCGGCGGTCCTATCAGGCGGCCTATCCTCAAGCGACACATCATATCGTTTGCGTCGGCAGCGTCCCCATCGGCCGCAGGCTTGTGGCCGCTACGCCGGAGGCAGTGCGGCTAGTGGACATAGCCCTGTTGAGCGCGTATCGCAACCGCGGTATCGGCACGCGGCTGATTCAGCAACTGATGGACGAAACGGCTGCCGCCCGCGTCGCGCTCAATCTTCAGGTCCTGCGCGGCAACCCCGCTCAACGCCTATACGAGCGAATGGGCTTCAGCGAGACCGGCGCCGACGCGATGTATATTACGATGCAATGGAGTGTCGGAGCCGGCCGGTGTGCATGACGGTCGCCGGCCCGCCGGCAACGAGAGGATTCCGATGCCAGAGCTTCTGGCGAGCAAAGATTTTGCCGCGCATCTCAACACAACTTTCAAAGTCGAAACGCCGGTGGCTCTTGAACTAACTCTGGCAGAGGTGACCGACCGGTCGAATGCGCAACTCGAGCAGTTCTCAGTCCTCTTCACCGGGCCTGCGTCACCTTGGGTGCGGCAAGGAACATACACCCTGCTCCACCCCGAAATGCGAGAGCTTGACCTGTTCCTGGTGCCCCTGGGTCCGCGCGACGGGCGCATGGTCTACGAGGCAGTATTTGCGCGGCTTATCCCGCCATCAGCCTAATCTCTAGACGCGGGCCGGCTTGACCAGTGAAGAAAAGACTGCGGTGTAAGTAGGCGGCGTGACGCGTGGGCCGGCCGGCACTATGAACAAGGGGAAGCTGCCAAGGCCGGCGTTCTGGAAGGTATAGGTTCCCTGTGGCAGTTCTCCGCCCGAGCCCCGAAAGCGCAACGAAAAGCCAGTGACGAGCTGCGGTGGCGCCTTCGGCACGGGGCCAACCATACGCTTCGCGGGGGCAAGGGATGACGGAGCGGCTTCGACCGAGATCAGAGTCACGGAACCGAGCGCTCGCTCTGCATTGCGGATTGTGAAGCGCTCGCCGATAAAGCGTTCAAAGGTTTTCTGGGATGCCTCATCCAGGGCAAGCAGATTCTCCGCGCTGAAGGGGTCATCCTTTCCCCGCGTGTCGTCCTGCGAAATTGCGTTGGGAATCGTCGCGCCGGCCAGCAGGGATAGGGAAGCCATTTCGACGAATCTGCGCCGCGTCAGCGACATGTCGCACCATCCTGATTCCGAGTTCTGCGTTTTCACCCCGCCGTAATGCCACCTCGTGAGTCCTGGCTATTCAAGAACGGGTCTCGATTGATAGTACACGGAGTGCGCGGGGATTGCAGTATTTTGTGCGGCAAAGTCGAACTAGAAGATCGACTTTCAAAAGGACCAGTGGAGAATTACGTCGCGGCATCAACCCTGGACGCGAACTCCCCGATCTTTCCGAAGTCCCAAATGACCCGCGGCGATCCAGCGCGCTCCACGGAATGTGCAGATCATTCCAGGGAATAACGATGTTCGTCGTGAATCGAAAACATGGACCCGGTGCCTCGCCGCCACCACCCATTCTCCCGATTTCTGCATCTCAATTCGCGGCTTCGGGACTTGCCACAAAATGCCAATTCTTTCAGCAACACTTTCGCCATTGAAGGCCGTCAAGGCTAGAAGCTCCGGGCGTGTAACCGCCTATTCGGAAGTTTCGTTCACGACTAAAGTCCGACCCGTGGTGCCCCAGTAGCCTGGGCGAGACGAGATTTATGCCGCCTTCAGCCCTTTCAGGACGGTATTCGTGCTCAGTCTCAGTTCCGCCGCGATCTGCCGGATGCTCTTGCCCTGGTCGCGTAAGCGGCGAAGAGCCTTGAGGGTCCTTGGATTGTCGACCTTTGCCGGCCGGCCGCCCACGCGACCTTGTGCTCTTGCACGTTGTAAACCCGCCAAAGTGCGCTCACTCAGGCGGACTCGCTCCTGTTTCGCGACCGCGGCCAGGATGCCGATGACTGCTTCCTTGAAGATCCCGGTGCTGTCCAGGTACTGTTCGGTGAAGGAGCGATAGTTGACACCGTATGACGTGAGGCGCTGAAGGTGGTTGAGCGTTTCAAACACTCCTTCGCGGCTGAGGCGGTCCAGGCTCCAAAACAAGAGAATGTCGAACTCGCGGCGAGACGCGGCGGCAAACATCCTCTGGAACTGTTCGCGATCACCGCGCTTTCCCGAGGCCCTGTCCACATACTCCGCGGTAATCTTCCACCCTTGAGTCGCGGCGGACTCTCTTAGCTGGTGCAACTGGTTCTCAGTGTCTTGTCCCTTGTCCTTAGTCGATACCCTTGTATAGAGCGCTGTTTTCATACATTGATTCTCTAAGGCAGTAACGTAGCATAAAACGGCTGTTTCTTGCTACACAGATTTCGAGCCTTGAAACCCCCACCAATGCACACCTGAGAAATACCCGTTTTTCGAGACACAGCCTGCATTCGGGAGATGGAAGCATGCCACCCGCACTAGTTAGTTCCGAAATCGGCGATCCAGAAAAGGGTCTTCTTCGGGGCCCCGGCGGATCGAAATGACCGACACAGGCCGGAGCAACGACTCAGTGGCTCAGCGACAGACCTGGAAGCTTGCAACAAGCAGAGGGCGAGATGAACCGCCCGGCGAGGTGGGCAGCCCATCGAGTGAAACGATACAACCTGGGAACAGGTGTGTAGTAATCGTACACCCGTCGCTGCTCCCAGGAGTCGGGAATTCTCCTACGATCTCGGCAGTCAAATCGCCGATTCCTGCCTGTCAATATCTTCGCTTTATTTTCGCCTATACTGTATCGGTGTTCAACCTGCCCGAAGCCCGGCTCTGCGATTTCACGATCCGCTGCAAGGGATGCGGCCAGAACGTTCCCGCGCCCGTAGAATCGATGCCCTCGTACTGGATCGTCGCGGAGTGCCCCCTGTGCGGAGAGAAGCGCCGCTACCTTCCGTCAGATGTGTTCCGGGGCCGTGTCGCAATGCATCTCATCCGCAA
>JASHTH010000853.1 GCA_030040655.1 Acidobacteriaceae bacterium
AACCACGCCTGTGCCGTTAGGGCTGTTGCTCTGGCCGTATACACCGTTCCCGTATCCCGAGGTTCCGTGGGAATATCCAGCCACGCCGGTCCCGTTCGTGCCTATGGATTTCCCGCGAACAGCGGTGCCCTCACCCCACGCATCCAGTTTCGCGTCGGGAGTCAGGGTCCCCACTCCAACCTTGTCCGTAAGTTGATACAGGACCGAGTTCCCCAATGTCTTGCCGCCGGTCCAGATGGGAATGAAATCGGGTGTGCCGGAGCCGGATACAGCCAAGGCGTGGCTGCCGTCCTGACTGGCCTTCAAGGCTTCGGCCTTCTGACCAGGCTTTGACCCTGCGAAGCTATGGGTCATTGCGGTGAGATTGCTGTTCGTCGCAGACCCCGATAACGAGGTTGCCAGATCTTTCGACAGCAGATAGGCCGAGGCCGGTTTGCCGCCAAGGGTGTCGGCATCGGCGGCCTTCAGAGCGTAGGGTACCGCCACCAGCAGCACCCTCGGCAGTTCGCGCGCTCCAGGAAGCTCCGGCTGCACGCCGAGCCAAAGCGGGTCGCCCGAGGCAAACAGATCGAGCGGCAAACCCTCAGCCGAGCTCGCCCCCAACAGCACGGTGTAGTAGCCTTGCGAGTCCAAGTGCGCGTTTTGCGTTTCCGTCCATAAGGCTGCCCCGTCTTCGGGCGCTTTATAGAGAGTGAAGGTCAGCGGCACCGTTCCCGTGGCGGGTTTGCCATCCGGGTCCGTCGCCACGCCGCTTAGCTTGATCAGCCGTGGCACGTTGCCGATAAGAGTCTGGGGTTCGGCCGCCAAATCGGCTGTGGTGGTTGTGGTCGCCGTTGGGTCGTCCTGGGCTCTTACCATCTGCTGAACGGCGAAAGCCAATGCAAGTATTGCAGCGCACTTGAGCGCTGCCGGCTTATTGAGGTTAGTCATGACATCCTTCCTTTCGAGGGCGAATTGGCTGGTTCACTGCTCTCGGGGCGCAGACGAATCTGCCCAAGCTTCGAAGTTCACGATTGTTCTGCCGGCGGCGAGCCGGAGATTCAAACGCGCTCGTGAGAAATGGCGCCGTAGATCAGATGAAGCCGGGAAACAGCGCTCCGGGGCCTAGAGCTGGTTGCATAAATGCCTTAGGCCGACCGAGGAAACTTCCCTCAGGGGCTAAAGCCCGCGGATCTTGCGGCCTTTTGCGGCATGACTCAAGTCGTGCCCTTTCAAGACCGGAGTTATGCAACCACTTCTAGGATCCCGAGCATCCGATAAGTGGCCTTCCCTTTCTCCTTTTCAACAAGATGCAAATCGTGTGTCGCAAACGAATCGATCTCGAGTTTTGAGTCCGTAAGGATTCGGTCAGGAATTCCTACAGATTGTCGCGACCCAGGCCGAGAGACGATTTGTACCTGCGCGCGCGGGGCCGCCCGAGAGCGGACCGCCGCACATTTTTCCTGCGGCACACCAGCGGCTCCGCTTAGTTATGGTCATGAGCCAGGACGTTCTCGAGCGTGACAGCGAAGAACGCGTGCCCGAACTCCGTGGGGTGGTGCGTGTCCCAGAAGAAGGTGTGGTCCGGGTCGGCGCACACTGAGGTCGTAAGGCATGGGTCGGTCACGTCAGTAAAGCCAAAGTGCGTGGGATCGGTCTCGACGGCGTTCATCAGGTCGAAGACATCCATACGCAGAATGTGGATGCCTTCGAGGTGCTGTTCACTATCCAACAATGTATCGACCCATTGGTTGGTGGCTTTGCTGGCTGCCGCGGCGAAGGCCGCATTCGATGCCGCTGCCGGCAACAACCCGACATTAAAGAGATCCGGGATCACGAAATGCCTTGCGCCGGCACGGCGCAGCACTAACTCGCTGTCTGCAATGCCGGAAGCGATCTGATATCCGAGCGAATCCGGAGTTCCGCCGGTTGTGCCCAGGATGTCATTGCCGCCGCCCTCGATAATGTAGAGTGCGTTGGGGTCGGCTTTGCCGCCGTGCTGGCTGAGGTAAAGTTCAACTTGCTGTGGGACGCTGGGGATGGTTCCGCCGGGAATCGTCTGCGGCGCTGTTACCCACGCGCCACCGAAGGCGTAGTCTGTTCCGCCGAGCAGCGAAGCCGTGAACGGCACACCAAGGAAACCGGCAACGTGATCGAGCCAGATGGGACCGTTCGAGAAGCGGCCGTCATAGTAAGGCGCAGCGGGTTCTGCGCCGCCGGTTGCAGCGAAGATGTTTCCCACGTCGCAGTAGCTGTCGCCGAAGACGTAGAGGTTGTCGTAGGTGGGGGCATTAGCCTGCGCCGCCAGTGAGGCAAAGGCTGCAAGGCCGAAGAGAACCAGTGAGTGAGTAGCTTTGTGCATACGAGTTACCTGCTTTCTGAGGTTGGAGTGATTGAAGCGCGACTTCTCTGCCGCGCATGGGAACGTGCGAACACGATGTTCGCCGCAGTATCTTCAACAGGGCCGCAATGCTATGAATTGCCCTTTGCCCACGACGGCCGGATAGGCCGATAGGCGGTGAATCCGGGAGCCTGTGGTGCACAGGTAGATGTTCCTTTTGCCGGACATCGAAACCTCCTCTGCCTGAGTGCTCCGCCGAAGCGGAGCCCGCGAATCTGTTGCGCAGCGTGGCGCGTCCGCGGACCTTCACTGGCCGGCCCAACCGGGCAGAGCCTTTGTCAGCCAAGGAACATAGGTAATGAGCAAAACGCCGATCGACATGACAACGACGATGGGCAGGACGGCCCGCATGACATCTGGAATGGGCTTGCGAAACCGATAGGAAGAGAGAAGAAGATTCAAGCCGATGGGTGGCGTGAGATAACCCACTTCGAGGTTCGCGAGAAAAATGATTCCAAGGTGGATGGGATTGATGCCGAAAGCTGCGGCCAACGGGAGCAGCAGGGGAACCTGGACCACGATCGCCGAAAAGATATCCATCAGGCAGCCGACGATCAAGAGGAAAGCGTTGAGCGCCAGCAAAAAGACGATGCGCGAGTGAATCGCGTGTGTCGTCCATTCAACTGCCCGTGCCGGCACCTGCGCATCCACAAGGTAGTTGGTGAAGCCCAGCGCCACGCCGAGAATCAACAGAACGCCTCCGATGACGAGGCCGCAACCTGCCATGGCGCGGGGAAGGTCGCGCCACAGGCTGAGCTCCCGGTGGATGAGAACCTCGACGACGATGGCGTAGAGTGCGGTGAGGGCGGCAGCCTCGACCGGCGTGGCAATCCCGGAGAACAGCGCAGCGATGGCGACCACCGGCAGGAGCAACTCCCACTTGGCGGCCCATAACGCCCGCATCAGCCTTTGAGCTTCGAACGGCTGGGCCGGCGTCTTGACGATCCGCGAGCGCCACACACCCCAAGATGCCGTGGCGGCAACCATGACCGCTGTCGGGAGTATGCCGCCGAGAAACATGCTCTTCATGGGGACTTTGGCGACAATGGCGTAGAGAATCAGCGGCAGACAGGGAGGCAACAGAAGCCCAAGGGAGCCGGAGCCGGTGATGAGACCGAGCGAATCTTTCTCCTTCAGTCCGCTGGCCAGCAGCATCGGCATGAGCAATCCGCCAAGGGCGAGAATGGTGACGCCCGATGCGCCGGTAAACGAGGTGAAGAAGGTGCAGACCAGCACGGTGACAATCGCGGGGCCGCCGGTCATTCGGCCAAACAGGGCCTGGAAGACTTCGACCAATCGATGCGGCGCCTTTCCCTCGGCGATTACGAAGCCGGCAAGCGTGAACAGGGGCATTGTGGGCAGCGTGGGATTGGTTACGAGCGAATAGTGACCGATGGGAATGGAAGCTATGGGCTGATCGATCGCCCAAAACAGGATGAGTGCAGCGCCTCCAAGCGTGGTGAACGCCGGAATCCCCAGCGCGGTTGCTGTGGCAAGCGCAGCGAGCGCGATCCACATCATTGGCGTGTGTCCCAGAGGCGGCCACAGAAAAGCGGACGAAATGGCGATGGCGAGAATCGCCGCGATCGAGCGCGGAAGCCAATTCACCGAGACGCGCCGGGCGATCCGAACCGCGATGAGAAGGAAACCGAGAGGCAGCGCGAGCTCGATCCACCAGGTTGGAATGCCGTAGGCGAGCACGGTGGGGAATTCGCGTTCCGACAGAACAAACTGGAGTCCGGCCACCCCAAGCAGAACGCAGACCGTGATCGACGTCGCGCCTGTGAACACCCGCGCCACGGCTCTGGCGCGGCCGCGCAGCATCTCTTCGAGATTTGCGAGCGAAATCAATCGGCCTTCGCGGGCGGCAAGTGCCGCGCCGAGCATGCCGACGATCAGGACCAGGTGTTGAACGATGGCGTTCCCTCCCTGAATTCCCGTGGCCAGAACCGGCCGCAACAGGATCTGCGCCAAAGGCAGCGCGATCAGACCGGCCATCGCCAGGGCGAGCGCACCGTCTTCGAATTTGCGCGCGAGCCCCGCGCCTTGTTGCACAAGGACCTTCGGACTCGGCATCGGCAGTGGTTGAACGATCGCCGCGCAGGGACTCATCGGGCGCCTCCCTCCTGACGCCGGAACTCAGCCGTCAGGCGCTGGACCTCATCAAAGGAATCGGCATCGACGATGACGCCGCGGATCCGCGGCCAGAGAACATCCCTGGCAAAGCTGTCCCACTCCTGTTGCATTTCCGGGCTCAACGGATGAACCTGCAATCCGCGCTTCTGCATTGCGGCGACGGCGTCCTGGTCCTCGGTGCGGCTGGCCGCTTCCATCTCCGCTGCCGCCTCGAGGGCTGCCTGCTTCATCGCCGTGCGCGTGCTCGCGGGAAGCGCATCCCAGCTCTTTTTCGTGATCACGATCCCGCCGGAGACGGGCACCCATTTCAGGTCGAGCATGTTCGACACAGCGGTGTTGAACTGCGCACCCAGCGCATGCACAGGGAGCGTGGTCACGCTGTCTACCATTCCTGTCTGCAGTCCGGTCAGTGCATTGGTCCAGTCCAGACCGACAGGATGACCGCCGATCGCATTGAGGATCTGTATCTCGCGTGTATCGTCCGCTCCAACCGAGATCTTCATGCGCAGGAAATCCTGTGGATGCAGGGCCGGCTGCTTGGAGAAAAGGCGGGCGAAGCCGGGCATCGACCAGGCGAGCATGACGAAGCCGCGATCCTCCATTTGCTTATCGATGCTCGATTCCATTTGGCTGCGGACATAGTCGAGCTCCGCCGCCGAGCGGTACATGAGCGGAATCTGTTCGAGCGCTTTGACCGAGGGATCAATCATGGCGAGCCCGTCGGAAGTGAGCAGGCCGGCCTGGAGCTGGCCCACGCGCATGCGCCGCACGATTTCCTGTTCGCTGCCCATGGTGCCGTCGGAATAGACCACGAGCTGGGCACCGCCATCGGGAGCCTTGCCCCATTGCTCGCCCATCGTTTTGAGCAGACGATCGAACGAAGTCCCCTTGGGAGCAAGCGTCGCCATGCGAATCCGCGGCTGCTGCGCCTCTGCGCCGCTCAAGTGCATCGCACCAAGGAACAGGAGGGGCAGGACATTGTGACGGAACGTGAACATGACAGGCCTCCTTGCTTTCGTAGTTACTGCTTTCCCGCGGCGGAACCTGGCGAGTCTGCGGGCAGCGGATCGACAAACAGATCGTCTTCGCGCGACAGGAGCCAGCGCGCCCTTCGTTGCATGACAAGATTGGCAAGCCGCCACTCGGGCCTTGCATCTGGATCGATCGCGAGTGCTTGGCGGAGCATGGACTCGAATTCCTTGCGATTCTGAGTCGCAATCGAGACCGATTCCGCAAAGGAGACATAAGGCCCCGCCATCTGGCCGGAGGTGATGGCGACGGCCATTTTGAAGTGGAGCTTGCTGCGCCCCGCGTAGTCCTTTCCATGCCCAGGCCGCGCCGGCTCGTAGGTCACGAGAAACTCCTGGATGGCGCCGTCGCTGAAGTCGGGCTCGAGAGCTGAGGCGCGATCGATCAGCGATTCGACGATGGTCTGATCTGCAATCAGATCCGGCGTCTCCTTGCTGACGGAAATCGCCGAACCCCACGCGGCCGCCGTCCAATAAAGAAAAGCGACATCGTTCTTGTCGCACGCCGTCACCGCGGACTGGGGGTCCCTCTGCAATGCAGCGGTGAATCCTTTGTGCCGGGTCTCGAGACCGCGCAACCCATAATCTCTCGCTCGCAGATAAAGCAGCCGCGCCCGCTTTCTGAGCGCCAGGGCGGCCTGAATGTCGTGGGCCTCCGCCTCATCTGCGGGCTCCTGCGCCGCGAGGTAGGCGTATTGCGTAAATCCGCTCGAAGCTGCGAGCAGAAGCCCGCGATGTTTCGGGCTCTCGGCCAGAAGGCTTTCCATGAGCTTCAAGCTGAACGGAGCCGCTGCCTCGACCAGTTCCGGATCGTTGTCGGAGGAAAATACCGTGCCGCTGCCGGCGAGCGCGTTGCCCAGCTTGTTGACTGCGATCTTCTTGATGGAGCAGCCTGTCAAAAAAATCAAGAAAAGCAGGATGCCAATCAGATAATCGGCGCAGCGAAGTTTGGACTGTGCCGCGTCCGCCCGAGATGTGAATTCACCCGATCTCACAATACCCTCCGTGCTGCGACTGCTGGCCGACCCGCATAGATTGGCGAAAGAATGTGCGGCGATGATCGAGCTTCGGTCAAGTGTTGGTGAAGACCGTGTCTGGACCTACTGACATGCGGCCCATGATTTGTGTCACGAAGAGCGCTCCCAGATTCGTCGATTCACATTCTGAGCGCAGCCAGGCTCGATCTCAGGCCACGGCGAGACGATGCCGGCTTCACGAGCCTATGCGGAACGGATTTCCGAATGGAACGACCGAGAAAAGGACAACCAGGAGGTATACAAATGCGGCGATAACTCCTGTGGTCATCGCCACCATGAGCGCACCGGCCACCGCCGGAAAGACGCGTTCATCCCAGCCGATAACATCTTTAAGCCAGCTCACGAAAGTCCCGGTCATATCTCACCTCGCGGTTTCGATAAACCAAGGATGGAGACTTTCTGTATGCGCAGTTTGGCGGAGTCATGCGGATTCGAACAGGATTCCGTCGGCAATCGCTGACAATGGGGATCTGATGCGGTGATTCAGGCGCGCTGAGCGCAATAAGTTATTGCATCGCTCGATTGGAAGAAATCGCTGCCTGTCGATTTGGCCCGGTTCTGCATTGCAACAGAACCGCTCTAGCCATCGAAGCGATATCCCACGCCGCGCACGCTGACGAGATATCGGGGCGAAGCGGGTTCATCTTCGATCTTCTTCCGGAGTGCGACGATATGATTGTCGATTACGCGATCCGTGACGGCGATCCCTTCGCCCCAGACTTCGTCGAGGAGCTTGTCGCGACTGAGGACTCGTCCCTTGTTACGGGTGAGCGCATTGAGCAGTTTGAGTTCCGTTGTGGTTGTATTCAGGACCCGGCCATCGCGGCGGAGTTCGAAACGGATGAGATCGAGCTCAAAGGGACCAAACTTGAAGATATTCTCGGCGCGGTCGCCGGCGCCACCCGGCGCCAGACGCCGCAACGCGGCGCGGATGCGGGCGCGCAGTTCCCGAGGACTAAAGGGCTTGGTCACGTAGTCGTCGGCGCCCACGTCGAGGCCGACAATCTTCTCAGCCTCCTGGGCTTTCGCGGTCAGAAGGATGATGGGAATTTTCAGGCCGCCGCGGCGCAACTCCCGGCATACTTCGAAGCCGTCCTTGCCGGGGAGCATGACATCGAGCAGGATCAAATCGAAAGCCCCTGTCCGCGCTTGCCGAATCGCCTCCAGCCCGTCGGCGACGACTTTCACTTCGTAGCCCTCGGTCTGCATGTCACTCTCCAGGCCGAAAGCGATTCCAGCTTCATCTTCCACTACGAGGATTTTCGCCATAGAGCCTCCGCTTTTATTCCTTTGCAAGCGGCAGCAGGATCGTGAACGTGCTGCCTACTCCCAGTTCACTCCGCAGTTGCACCTCTCCGCCCATTGCTTCGGAGATCTGCTGCACCATGGCAAGACCGATTCCCGTCCCTTTAATCCCCGCTCTCTTGGCCGCAGCGCCACGAAAGAATTTTTGAAATATAGCGCGCTGCTCCGATGCATCGACGCCTATGCCCCGGTCGCGAATGGAAATGGAAACCCGGTGGTGATCGACTTTGCCATCCACCCACACGGTCCGGCACTGCGGGGAGTATCTCATCGCATTATCAATCAGATTTCGAATCGCACGGCGAACGGCTTCCTCATCGGCGTGGATGGAGGCAGAGACCGGTACGAGATCGGTTTCGATCTCGAAACCTCCGGCCTCAACCTGCTCGCCGATGTCGGTTATCGCCGCGCGGACCGATTGAAATACGTCGAAAGTTTCGAAGCGATACTGCTTGCGTCCTGAGTCCATGCGGCCGAAGTCGAGCAGGTCCTCGACAAGCCGGTGCAGGCGATTGGTCTCGCGGTCGAGAAAAACATAGCTCTGGCGGCGGCGCGCCTCGTCGCCGATTCGATCATGCACGAGGAGGTCCGTGATACTCCTCAATGCCGTCAGAGGGGTACGGAATTCATGACTCACAGCAGCAACGAAATCCGACTGAAGCTGTGCCCGTTTGGCATCGAGTTCGATTAACCGCTGGCGACGGACAGATAGTAACAGGCGGCGAAGCAAGAGCAGGGCGACAACCAGCGCAAATACGAGATTCGCAATCTCTGGCATTGTGATCGCTCCACCAAAGACGAACCAGGTGGGCGAAAGATGCAGAAACCAAGGCTCGTTTTGAATTGGAGGGATGGCGAGTAAGGCGACGGCGGGTAATACCAGCCAGCCATCCAGCCCATAACGGCGAATCCCCTGAATCACAACCGATGACAGCAAGCAGAAGAAGACCAGGCTCGCGGCCATTGAAAGGTAGTGGAAAGCGACAGCAACAGGCTCCCATTTGAGAGAAGGGGACAGTCCGAAGGATATCGCTGACGAAACCATGTATCCAACTGCCGATCCCGCCGCGGCG
>JASHTH010000854.1 GCA_030040655.1 Acidobacteriaceae bacterium
GCCGTTCCGGCTAGCGACAAGGACACAAATACACTGATTCGCCTGAGAGATTTCATTGACGCCTCCCGGGTTGTGACGGGAAGCTGGGGAGGCTTCCCTGTGGTTGAATCAGCCTCTACCACAAGCATGAGAAATGGCAAGCCTTTTAGCCGCCTCATGTCTTAAGGAAGCGAGCTGCGGCAGGTCCATTTTTGCTGGATCCAACCATCTATTAGGGTCGAGTTTGTCGAGACCGTGCTGCGCCCTAGCCTGAGATGCTACCTGGCTCGAAGTGAACGCAAATCACTGCGCCTGCATTTGCTTTGAATCGCCCGCGACGACTACCTGTCTCGCCCTAAACAGAACGGGCGTCATCGAAGGCAGGTCACACTGAGAAGCCTCGTCAATTATGACGACATCGAATAGACCCGCTTGGTAGGGGAAAAGCCTCGCCACATCATCAGGGGACATGATCCAACATGGCAAGACATTTAGCAGCATGTTGCAACGACTCGGCGCACGATTGCGTACCGCTTGAAGACGCTGCGAGTGCGCCATCCGCCGATCTTCATAGTCACGTTTGCCGTCGACGATACCTAGGCATCGGTCCACTCACGCCGATTTCGGTCTTCGGGGAGGCTGGCGACCGCGCGCTCGACCCAGCAGACCGGAGGTGGATGCTGATTCGAAGCGGCTGTGACCGATACCTAAGTATAATGGACGTGGCTGCTCAGACGGTGGAACATCGATTACTGGAGCGTCGGCAAGAAGGGACGCGATGGAGACAAACTGGACTGCGTGCAGTCCTGAATGGTGCGAGCGGCATCTTCGGAAGGAGCACATCGACTTTCCTAGGCAGCGCTGGAACGAGCGCCCGGTTCTCCACGCTAGGCAAGGCCGTTTTAAAGTGTCAGCAGAGATTATCGATAATGAATCCAAGTTCACTTGTGTCAATTGTCGACGACGACGAATCGGTTCGCGAATCGCTGCCAGATCTACTTAAAGAGTTCGGATTTACGCCCCAGACATTTTCTTCGGCCGAAGAGTTCCTTGCGGCAAATGGGACCTCGCGAACCAAGTGTTTGATCCTCGATATCGCCATGCCGGGAATGAGTGGCCCAGAACTCCAGCAGGAGTTGAAGCGTCGCAAGATCGACATTCCCATTATCTTTATCACCGCCCGCCGGGATGAGACGGAGCGGTCTCGCCTTATCGAGCAGGGTGCGGTCGCTTATTTGATCAAGCCGTTCAGTGATACTGCGTTGCTCGAAGCGTTGAATTCTGCGCTTCCCGCCCCATGAGCGCTTCTTGAGGTTCATGCCAATCGAAGCTCATACTGACGCACAGAACAATACCTTCGTCTCATATTGGGTCTGCACACATCGCTGCTTCAAAAGCATCTCTAGAAGCGATGCCGAATCTTCTATCCGTGAATGTCGGGCTGCCACGCGAAATCGCGTGGCAGGGCAAAGTCGTCCGGACCGCGATTTGGAAGCGCCCTGTCTCCGGGCGCGTCTTTGCTCGCCGGCTCAATCTAGACGGCGATGGGCAGGCCGATCTGAAAGGCCACGGCGGTGAGCACCGAGCCGTCATGGTCTATCAACTCGAAGCCTATCGATATTGGGAGCGCGAACTTGGCCGAAGTGACTTCGAGTACGGGCAGTTTGGAGAAAATTTCACCGTTGAGGGTCTTGCCGACGACGAGGTTTGCATCGGGGATCGCTACAGGATCGGCAGTGCTGTCTTTGAAGTGACGCAACCCCGCGTTACCTGCTATCGACTCGGAATTCGAATGAACAATCCCCAGATGGCGGCTCTGCTTGTTGCGCATCGCAGGCCAGGGTTCTATTTCCGTGTCATCACGGAAGGCGAAGTCGGTGCTGGAGACGAAATTGACAAGATCATGGATGGACCCGGCAAGATCTCGGTCGCTGAAATTGATTCTCTCCTCTATTCGGCAAACCACGATCTTAGCCGCATAGCGATCGCAGCGCGCATCCCTGCACTGAGTCGAGGATGGAAGGGCTCAATGGAAGCCTTTCTCCAAGCGGCTAAGAGTGGAATTCGCAACGGCAACCCGGGGCTCGCATCATCCAGCCCGTCTGCGCCTGCTTGGGAGGGTTTCCGGTGGGCGAAAGTAGTTGAAGTGCATCGGGAGACTCACGAAGTTACGTCCGTTGTTTTGGCAGACTTGGAAAGATCGCCTTTTCCATCTGCGCTTCCTGGTCAGTATCTGGTGCTGCGTTGTCTCCCCGAAAAGAGTTCGACGCCGCTCATACGGAGCTACTCCATTTCCGGGGCAGCGGATCTGGGTACCTATCGTATCAGCGTAAAGCGCGGAACGGGTCCAGGCAGCCGGCACATCGTAGACACAACGCAGGTCGGTGACAAGTTAGAAATCAGCGCTCCCCGCGGAGAGTTCATTTTGCGACCGGGCGGGCGACCGGTTGTTCTGTTGAGCGCGGGAATTGGCGTCACGCCGGTTCTTTCCATGCTGCACGCTCTTGCCTCCAAAAGCACAGAATCTCCACGGGAAGTATGGTGGATTCATGCCGCGCGCAGCGCAAAAGAGCATGTCTTTGCCGAAGAGGCCCGGCAACTCCTTGCCGCAATTCCCGGGAGTCATTCGGCGATCGCCTACAGCAAACCCGACCCAACTGACCAGCATGAAAATGACCTCATCATTCAAGGACACTGGGATCTTGCGAGCCTAAGGAAACTCGGCATTCCTGTTGAAGCAGACTTTTACGTGTGTGGGCCGCCGGCCTTTCTGAAGGATATGAATCGTGATCTGATCTCTCTCGGGGCGCCGCAAAATGCGATCCATCAGGAAGTGTTTGGGTCCGCAGACAGTATCGAACCCGGTGTAACAAAGGCAGAAGTAAAGGCCCCGCACTCTCCGGTTCCCCTTGGAACCGGACCCGTCGTATCGTTTACGCGAAGCGGCTTGGCAGTGCCATGGGACAGTCGATACAAGAGCGTGCTCGAATTAGCCGAGGCATGCGACGTCCCCGTCAGATGGTCCTGCAGGACGGGCGTGTGTCATACGTGCGAATGTGGGATTTTGGGGGGTCGGCTTCGCTACACACCGGAGCCGCTGGATCGACCCGCTTCTGGCAATGCGTTGATCTGTTGTTCGACACCCGAAACACCAATCGAGCTGGACCTATAGTCCGATGGTCCACCTTGCAGTGCAAATTGCCTTGTAGGAAAAACCGCAGTTCCCAAGGTACTGAAACGGAGCTGCCCCAGGTTGCCGTAGCCATCTTGATGAAGGAGTTTACGAATGCGTTCCGACATCGTTCCCGGGAAGACTTTCCCTGACTTTCAGCTTCCTGATCACACACGCACACCGCGGAAACTCAGCGAAATCCAGGGTGATGATCCGCTGATCCTTACGCTCGCACGCGGCAATTATTGCCCGAAAGAGCACCAGCAGCATCTGGAACTGGCGTCGTTCTATCCGAAAGTCGCTGTTGGCTACACTCAGATCGCGACGATTGCCACCGACGACCATCACACATTACAGGAGTTCCGTGCCTCCGTCGGGGCCCAGTGGACGTTTCTGTCCGATCCCGAACGAACGGTGCAGAAGGACCTTGACATCCAGGAGTACACCGATCCCGAGCACGATCCGATGATTCCGCACACGCTTGTTCTCAAGCCAGGCCTCGTCATTCACAGCTTATACAACGGCTACTGGTTCTGGGGACGTCCCTCCATAGCTGACATCTGGCACGACCTGCGCGTTGTGACACGCGCGATCCGTCCGGACTGGGATCTGAGCGCCCCGGGACTTCGCGAAAAGTGGAACGCGGGAGACCGATCGCCATTTCACGGGTGGAACAAGGAAGCGAAGTTGACTAATCCGAAGAGCAGTTAGTGCTCACCTGTGAAGGGCGCGCCGCATTGGGCTCTTTGGGGGAATCCATGTCGTCAGTTTCACGATTGATGACGCGAATCGATACGAATGGTAGCCTGCGGCGCCTCCAGCGTGCGGACCTTCCGGTTAACACTGTGGCCCTGGCTCGCTATTTGCTTGGCAAGGTCATCGTTCATGACACTGCCAACGGCCGGCTAAGCGGACGCATTGTCGAAACCGAGGCCTACCCGGTTGGCGACGCAGCAGGACATGCCTTCCGGGGCAGAACACCGCGCAATGGATCTCTCTTCCTGGAACGAGGACACGCATATGTGTATCTCGTCTATGGGGCTTCGTTCTTATTGAATGTGTCAAGCGAGAAAGCCGGAGTGGGGGCCGGAGTTTTGTTACGGGCGATTGAACCTCTTGACGGCATCGAACTCTTGGACGGCACACTTCGAGCGAACCGGCGAGCCGATGCCGGAAGGGGTCCCGGACGACTGACGAAGGCACTGAAGGTCGATCTAAGGCATGATGGGCTGGACTTGTGCAGTGCAAGTTCCTCGCTTTGGCTGGCTGCGAGCGCGCGAAAGGTCGGCAGGATCGGCAGGAGCGTGCGCATCGGCCTGACCTATGAAGCAGATCGCGTTTTGCGCTTTTACGAGCGTGGCAGTGCCTATATCAGCGGGCCCAGGAGCTTACTCGGAGAATGACCGCAAAAGAGATCTTCAGCCTGGGCTCGCACCCATTCGCGGCTTCGTTGCGTCCCGGGTTTGATTACCGGGCGGAAAGACATGGTAGATCGGGCTCCGCTCCCAATCTCTGCCTCACGCTATTCGCTGAACCCATTGACTCCGCCAGGCCGGTGCTTCGAAAGGCTCTGCGAAATACTGTGTCTCGTGCACGACCTTAGCATTGCGGAATTCCATAATGCTCACTGTGTGTACTGGTTGCTCCTGGTAGGTAATTGTATATTCCGTGATCCAGAGGTAACGTTTTCCGAGAATCCGCTTGACATTGAAACCGGATGGCTTGCCAGGATGATGACTCCGCAGGGCCTGCAAATTGCTTCGTCCGAGAATCCTTTCGCCTGACTGGGGATAATCGCAGATCGCATCGTCATCGTAAATATCGTGTTCCGCGTTTACATCGCCGGCTGCCGACGCAAGCCAATGCCTGTTCAGAGCTTCCAGTATTTCCCCTTCCTGCATCGTTGCTCCTGCGTGTGGTCGAGCTATCAGGTTCAACCAGCGACGTCGCACCGCCGACAGGGTCATTAGGCCAGAGCTGCCGGCTCGTATCAATTGGACGATCGTATCGGCCCATACCTTGGTATTAACTTCAGGCCGGCTGAAATTGTCTATTATGAAGATTGAATTGAGGAAAGAGCGATGCGGGTATTTGTGACAGGGGCAACCGGAGCGATTGGCGATCCCCTAATCGCAGAGTTACTCAAGTGGGGACATTCGGTCGTGGGGATGACGACGAGCGAGGTGCGGGCAAGAAACCTGGAACACCAGGGGGCCGAACCGCTGATCATGAACGCGCTCGATGCCATGGCAGTGGAGGATGCGCTGCGACATTCAAGACCTGAAGTAGTCATCGATGAATTGACATCGCTGCCGAAAGAACTGAGCGATATGCCCAAGTATGCGCCCGGCGACAGAAAGCTGAGGATTGAGGGCGGAGGGAATCTGCTTCGAGCGGCAATTGCGAGCGGTGCAAGACGCTATCTACAGCAATCAAGCGGATTCTTTTTGAAGGCAGCGGAAGGGAGGCTCGCCGACGAGTCCTCCCCGTTGGATGTGAACGCAAGCCCCAACGTGGCGGCAAGTGCACGGACCTACGCACAACTGGAAGCACGACTATTCAGTTCCACTGCAATTGAGGGTGTTGCCCTGCGGTATGGATTCTTTTATGGGCCGAAAACATGGTATTACCCCGGTGAAGCTGCAGCGAATATGGTCGCTAGACAACAGAACCCTGTGGTGGGTAAGGGCGAGGGTGTGTCGTCATTTGTGCATATCGAGGATGCCGCGGTTGGAACGGTGGCGGCGCTGGCGGCAGAACCCGGCGTGTACATCCTCGTCGACGATAATCCTTCGCCTCAGGCGGTGTGGCTGCCAGCGTTTGCGAAGTTTGTGGGTGCTCCAGATCCCCCGCACAT
>JASHTH010000012.1 GCA_030040655.1 Acidobacteriaceae bacterium
CGACCAAGGACGACATGACGCTTGTCTTTGGGCCGGGGTACAACGTCATAACCTTTCCTAAGCCCAAGAGCCCGGTAATTTACGGCGTCGCCCCGATCGATCTCACGGCGAAGGCCAGCTCGGATCTGGCGGTGAAATACGTCGTTTCCGGTCCGGGCAAAATCATTGACAGTCATTACCTGAAGGTGACCGGGACGGGGACGATCGAAGTAACAGCCGAGCAGCCCGGGAATACCGACTACAGTAAGGCCAAGCCAGTGAAATGGCCGATCGTCGTGGATAAGAAAAGCTCCGCTGTGGCGGAGGCCAATCCATGACGGAGGGCTTTCCCGGAGCTGACTTGCAAGTTCATGTTTTTCTGAACGGCGATACCCGTTACACGGCAACAGCGGGAAACCGAAGCTGACCACGAAAGCGACTTCGAATTCCACCCCCGGCAACTATGCCATAACGATCTCTGTCGGAACTCTCGAGTCAAAGAACTATTCGTTTAAGTTTCAGAATGGGACTCTGACCGTCACGAAGTAAGTGTTCCACGCGCCGACTGAAGGATGCTGAAGCGCCGCATCCCGGGGAATTGGGTTAACATCACCGGATTCCCCGGCTCTTGCTCACTCGATCACGTGCAGAAAAGAGGTCTTGGAAATAAAAGGCCCTCCGAAGCCAGGAATTAAGTCCTGCGTTTCCCTCGCAGCAGTGGGCGTGCTGGGAGCCGGGCAAAAAGACCAAAAGGAAGACACGGGCCAATTGCGTTAACCCAGAATGAAGCTCCAGGGCGACGCTAATGGCGGTTTGGGATGTCGCTCGCCGTTCGCCGGAGAACGCTCCAGCACGAATCCACCTCCGCTCGGGAATTGCACGCCCAGCGGTGCATTCTTTTTACTTGCCCTTCGTTCTCAAGCCCCGTTAAAATCAGCAACCGATCAGCACTTTCCCCGCGACTCCCCCAGAGAAATTTCCCAATCACGGCATAGTGCCGCAAAGGTCCGTTGACTCACGAACGAGCCGGTGACAAGGAGTTAGGGACGTGGTGCCTTCCGATCCAAGTGTCATTGGGCATGCAGTCACCCTCGAGAGACGGCAAAGCTTCGATGACCTATTCAGCCTAGTTTATGAGGAGTTATGGCGAATTGCCAGATCGCTTCGCCGCTTGGAGTCGCATTCCACATTGGGCTCTACGGCTCTGGTGCATGAAGCATGGCTGAGATTAAAGGATTCTCCGCAACTGGGTTCTACTTCCCCGCTCCATTTCAAGCGCATAGCGGCCGGAGTGATTCGCCGCGTGTTGGTCGATGCGGCGCGGGAGAGACACGCGCAGAAGCGCGGTGGGACCGACCCGGTCCGCGTCACGCTGGACGAATCGCTCAGGGGGTTCGAGGACTCGACGTTCGAGCTGATCGGTGTAGATCAATTGCTGAACCAGCTTGGAATGCTCGACTCCCGTCAAGCCCACATCGCGGAGCTTCGCATTTTTTCCGAGCTGACGAATCCCGAAATTGCAGAGGAAATGGGGATCAGCCTGAGCAGCGTGGAGCGCGAATGGCGGGTTGCGAAGGCATGGCTGAAAGCGAGCCTCGGCGCGCACGCGAATCCATCGTTCAGGAGCGAGAGGTAACGTTGGATGGACAGGGATCGCTGGGAGCGGCTGCAGAAGGTGTTTCTGGACGCGGTCGAATGTCCGGAGCCGGTCCGGGAGGCCTTCGTCCGCGTTGCCGCGTGTGGCGATGAAGAACTGGTGCGCGACGTGCTGGCCATGCTCAAGGGAGACGTCGAGGCCGATTCGATCATCGACAAGGGTCTGGCTTCAATCGCCGTGAATACCGTCTGCGCGTCTCGCGATTTTCTTTCCTCGCCGGAGTTCGCACCGTATGAACTCCAGGAGTTTCTTGGCGAGGGCGGGATGGGCGTAGTCTACCTGGCTCGCCACCGGGAGAACGGCAAGCTGGTGGCGATCAAACTGCTGCTCGATGCGCGCCTTTCGCCGGCACGCCGTGAGCGCTTTGCCCGCGAACAGCGCATCTTGGCAAACCTGGATCACCGCAATATTGCCCAGCTGTACCACTCCGACGTTTTGGCCGATGGCACGCCGTGGTTCGCGATGGAGTATGTGGGACCACGGCCAGGCGTGAGCTACGACGGCGCAAGGGCTCTGCCTTTAGACGCATGGTGCCGCAAGCACAATTGCACCATGGAGGCGCGAATACGCCTCTTTCGCGCGGTTTGCGAAGCTGTGCAGTACGTTCACGGGCAGTTGCTCATCCACCGGGACCTCAAGCCTTCGAATGTGCTGGTCACCGAAGATGGGACGCCGAAGCTCATCGATTTCGGCATTGGGAAAGAACAAGAGGACGAGCACGGCGTTGAAGTTCGGACTGTGGCCGGGCCACGGCTGATGACGCTCGCCTACGCGGCGCCAGAGCAGATCCGGCGGTCGGCGGCCCTGCCCACCACCGATATCTATGCACTGGGGGTGATCCTCTACGTGCTGATTGCGGGCCGGCACCCTTACGATTTCTCCCACTGCACCACCGGCGAGGCGGAGCGGAAGATCATCGAGGAAGAGCCGCAAGAGCCGTCCGTCGCCGCAAGAGAGGACTTGGTTGCGCCGGCAGCGACTAAATCGCAATGGGAGGATCTGAACGCGCTTTGCCTCAAGGCCATGCATAAGGAGGCAAGACGTCGATACCAAACAGTTGAAGCTCTGATCGTGGACCTGGATAACTACCTGGAGGGCAGGCCGCTTAAGGCGCGGCCCGATGGATTCGCTTACAAGGCCTCGAAATTCATCGGGAGAAACCGCCGGACGATTGGCGCGGCGGCACTTGCCGCATCGACCATTGCGGCCATGGTGGTGTTCTTCACTCTTCGTCTGACGCACGCGCGGGATGCGGCGCTCGCCGAAGCGGCGCGAACCGACCGGGTGGAGCGGTTCATGCTCGATCTGCTGCAGAACGGCGATTCGGAGGTGGGTCCGCCGGAAGATATGCGGGTTTCCACGCTGATCGAGCGCGGCGTGAAAGAAACGCAGGCAATGGACCGCGACCCGGCTATCCAGGGCGATCTGTATCAGACACTTGGCGATATCTACGCGTCCTGGGGAAAGCAAGACCAGGCTCTTTTGCTGTTGAATGCCTCGCTCGAGCGTCGCAGGCAAGTCTACGGCGCCGACAGCGCAAAGGCCGCCGAAAGCCTTCTCCACCTCGCTTCCTGGTACTCCGATCAAGACCAGCTGGCCCAGGCCGAGCAGACCATCCGGGAGGTGTTGGCGATGCAGCGGCGCCGCCTGGCGCCGGGCGACCCCGCGATCGCGCGCACCCTGTCGGCAATGGGAGCCGTGCTGCAAAAGATGGGACGTGAACATGAGGCAATCTCGGTTCTTAATCAGGCAGTCGCCGTCCAGTCGGTCAACCCGACTCTGGCGTCGGACCTTGCGAGCAGCCTTACACTGCTGGCCAATGCGCAATTTGATCTGGGCAACTACGAGGCATCCGACGAATTGAATCGGCAAGCGCTGGCGCTGGACAGGCAAGTCCATGGCGAACGTCATCCGGAAGTCGCCGAAGACCTGGTGAATCTGGCAACTCTGCATTTCAAGCTCGAACGCTATCCGGCTGCTGAGAGCTATTACCGCCAGGCGCTTGACATCCAGCAGTTCTGGTATGGCCGGAATCATCCAAACACCGCCGACGTGACCACGCAGCTTGCCCAGGTTCTTGAAGCTGAAGGAAAGCTCGACGAAGCGCAGAAGTTCCTGAACCAGGCGCTCGAAACCCTGGACAGCATCGGCGAGGGCCGGCCGCAGATGCGCGTGGCGTTGATGCTGAACGCGCGAGGACTCCTGGAGCAACGCCGTGGAGATTTAAAAGCAGCCGAAGCGGACTTTCAACGGTCCGCGGACATATACGCATCCATTTACGGATACGATCACCGGAACACGGCCATCGCGCTTGGAAACCTCGGCAGCATCTATCTGAGCGAGCAGAACTACGCAAAGGCTGAGGAGAAATTCCGAGACGTGCTGGCCCGCTATAGCCGCGCACTTTCGGCCGACCCACTCGACGTGGGAATCGCGCGTATACGGTTAGGCAGGACGCTGGTCTTTGAGAAACGATACAGGGAGGCCGAGGCGGAACTGCTGGAAGGCTACCGGTTGGTTTCGCAGAGAAGTGGGCCTTCGACCATCTGGCTCCAGAATGCACGCGCCGACTTGGCCTCTACCTACGAGGCTCTGCACGAACCGGAAAAGGCGGCGCTCTACCGGGCGGAGTTTACCGCGCAGGGCAGCGAGAGAGGACGTGGACAGGATCCGTGAAGGGATTCGGGACGAATTTGCGCAAATAGGAGTGAGCGGCAAGGAACAGACAACCGAGCCGAATGGAACGGTCGCCAACAGCCGGCGGCGGAAAAGTGCAAGGTCGTCGGCGGGAGTCTCAGCAGTTCAGATTGGACGTTGCGGTGCGAGTTTTCAAGGAGAAAGCCATGCGAATCGCGATCGGAGTTTTCGCAGCCAGTCTGCTGACAGCGGGCTGGAATCAGGAGTTTGCCGCAGCGCAGACTCCCGGCAACCTTGCTGAAATTCAGACTCAAATGAACAAGGAGTTCGCACTCACCAAGACAACGGCCGACAGGAACGAAATCGTGACGGCGGGCTCTGTGCTGGTGCTGCACAAGGACGGACTGCAGATGCGCGCTCTTTCGGCGCTCTATCCGGTGCCGAATATTTACAAGGACGGAAGAATTCAATTGAGCGGGAAGATTCTCTGGACCGACATGATGACTCCGGATGCCGCGCACCAGCCAGTACGGAAGTTCGTCGCCGGGGAGAAATTCTGGGTGACGAACATTGCCGTACAGGGCGACGGCGTGGTGTTCACAGTTTATAGCGATCCGTTTAACGACATCCGGTACTTCGCCGACCTGAAGATTCCATTTAACAAGAAGGAAGTTCCATCGGTTACCGACCTCGACAAGATGATTGCCGAAGTGATCACCGTGGACTCACCCCAGGCTCAGGCCGCAACTAAAACTCCTGCGCCCGCTCCTGCCGTGCAGGCTTCGGCGGCCGCGCCGAAGCAGCCCGCGATGGTAGATCTTCCGCCGCCTCCGCCGCCTCCGTCGGACGAGCCTCCGCCGCCGCCCAAGACGATCGCAGTCGGGCAGACGCGGGATTTGGTCATCGCCACATGGGGACAGCCGCAGAAAGACCTGAAAGGAAGCACAAAAGAGATCCTTGTGTACGCAGATATGCGGGTGACGATTGTCGATGGAAAAGTCACAGA
>JASHTH010000855.1 GCA_030040655.1 Acidobacteriaceae bacterium
TAGGTCGCGCTGGTGGCCGCGAAGAAGAGGCCATTCTCCATCGCCAAGAAACCGATCACCTGGGTGACGGCTTTGCGCCGGGTGATCATCATGAGGAAGGAGAGAAAGATGACCGCCAGCGCAATTCCGATCGTGTGCCGCGTAATGGTGGTCGCCAGCAGACTGATGGGTTGCGCCAATCCAAACGCGAAGATCACAAGCACGAGCCCCACCAGCATGGTGACTGGAATATTGACGAGGCGCTCGTTGTCCCATTGTGCACCCAGGCGCCGGATCAGAAAATGCAGGATCAAAGGCAGAGCAATCACCTTCAAGAGCAGCGTGAGAGCAGCAGAGAAATAAAGTTCCGTCAGACCCGCGTCCTGCGCAACGAGCCCGGTAGACAAGAACAAGACCGCTCCCTGCCATGCAAAGAGCGTGATCAGTTGCTGCGTCCGACGCGTGGACAACATGGCGAACGAGAGCAGCAGCATGCCTGCTGCGAGCACCTTTAATAATTCGAGATCAAGGTGAGATTTAAGCACTTGTGTTCGCTCCCAACAGGAGATGGACGAGCAGCCCCAGCACCGCAATCAGAAAGGCCATGGCCAGAAACTCAGGAGCGCGAAAGATGCGCAGCTTGGCCGAAAGCGACTCAATCAGCGCTAGCCCGGCTCCACAAAACGCCAGCTTCACAACTAGAACTGCAAGCGCAATCAAAACGGCTCTGATATTCGCTCCGTGAATGGCGATGCCCCACGGGAGAAACAATGCGATTCCGATGCAGGCATAGTTAAAGAGCTTGACGCTCGAAGCCCACTCGACCAGCGCAAGATGCCGTGCAGAGTATTCGAGGACCATCGCTTCGTGAATCATTGTGAGTTCCAAGTGAGTCGCGGGATTATCGATCGGGATACGCGCGTTCTCGGCGAGGAGCACCATAACGAACGCGATGCCGGCAAAGATCACGCTCGGATCGATGACCGACGGATGTGTTGCGTAGTTGTCGACGAGGCTCGTGAGCGCGGTGCTGCCGAAGAGAAGGAACGCGTTGAAGAACACCATAAAGAGCGCGGGTTCAGCCAGGAAGCCGACCATCATCTCTCGCCTCGCCCCCATCGTTCCAAACGACGTGCCGATGTCCATCGCAGCTAGTGCCTGAAACACCCTTGCGGTTGCGAAAAGGCCGATAAGCGCAATCGCATCCGCTGCACGGGCGAACGGCAGATCGGTAACAACGGAAGGTATAATTGCAGCCGCCAGCACCATGCTGGCGAACAGAACATACGGTGCGGTGCGGAAGAGCCGCGAAGCATTATCTGCCAGTGCAACATCCTTGTTGAAGAGTTTGCGCAGCATGCGATATTGCTGTGTCAGAGGCGGCGATGACCTGTTTTGCATCCAGGCACGGCACTGTCCGATCCAGCCGGCAAACAGAGGCGCCAGCGCAATGGCGAGGACGACCTCTCCGAATTGCCAGACGAATGCGATTCCCCTCATTGCCATAGCACAAGCACCAACAACGCAAGCAGAGTCAGGAAGCTCGAGAGCAGATAAAATGCGAGCCGCCCGCCCTGAAGAAAGCTGATCGCATCAGCCAGTCTCTGCACCACTGCGGCAACGGGCTGGTAGAGCGCACTCCAGAACCGGTCTTCAATATGAATCCGATAGCGTGGCCGAATGTCGGTCGGCAACGGAAGATCCCGCTCCATCTTGAAGAAGGAGTCAAACATATGCCGGATTGGCTGCCCGAATCCCTCTGCGGTGTCCTGCATGCGCGAGTTCTGCCAAGGGTAGCCGCAGTCCCACGCGGCGGTTCTGCGAACGCGACCGTGAGCCACTAGACGCACGGCAAGAAATGTGATCGCAACCACCGAGAGAATGACCGCAAGAAAGATCGATCCACTGTACGAGGCCTGTTCCGATGAAATGGGCGCTATTCGCCATATCGAGGGCGGGGGAGCGACCGCCTGCCCAAGAAGCATTCCCGTCGCTCTTCCCGCTGCCTTCAGCGCCAACTGTGGCTGCACTCCGATTACGACACATCCAACCGCAAGCCAACAGAGACCAATTCGTTCCAGCCAATTGGCGTCATGAGCCTCTTTGAGTGATGCTTCGCGCGGTTGCCCCAGGAAGATCACGCCGTAGAACTTCACCATTACATAGGCTGCAAGTGCAACCGTCAGGGCCAACGCCGCGGCTCCGAGCGGGATGAGCATATTCACAAAGGCGTGAGGAAGCTGTGGAGTGGAGAGGAACGCCTGCAGCAGCAGCCATTCAGAAACAAAACCGTTGAGCGGAGGGAGGCCGGCAATTGCAAGAGTACCGATCAGCGCCAGAGTTGCGACCCACGGCATGAAGCGGATCAATCCGCCAAGTTTCCCGAGACTGCGCTGTCGCGTCGCATGGAGAACGGAGCCGGTCGCAAGAAAAAGCATGCTCTTGAACAGCGAGTGATTAAGAGCATGAATCAGAGCAGCCGCTAGTGCCAGCGCCCCATAAAGAGGCATGTGACTGGCTGCGAAGAGAATCGAGAGGCCAATGGCCGTGAAGATCAAGCCAACGTTCTCGATCGACGAGTACGCGAGCAGTCTCTTCATGTCGGTCTGGACTGCGGCAAAGATTGCTCCGAACAACCCCGAGAAAAGGCCAAGGACCAGTAGGACTACGCCCCACTGCCAGAACTGTACATGGAGCAAGTCGAAAGCGATCCGAAGAAGTCCGTAGACAGCGGTCTTTAACATCAAGCCGCTCATCATGGCGGAAACCGGCGACGGCGCGGCAGGGTGCGCTTCCGGCAGCCAGACATGCATGGGAACCAACCCCGCCTTGGCTCCGAAGCCCAGCAGCGCGAGCGTAAACGCCGCCGTCGCCCAGAACGGAGTGAGCGTTGCGTTCCGCATGGCATCGAAAGTGAACTGCCAGCTCCCGCCCTGCATTACTCCAAAGCTGAGCAGAATGCAGACCGCGCCAAGGTGGGCCATCAGCAGATAAAGAAATCCAGCCCGGCGGATTTCCGGGATTCGGTGCTGCGAAGTAACCAGAAAATACGAGGTCAGGGCCATCGTCTCCCACGCCACCATGAACAGGTAGGCATCGTCGGCAAGCATCACCACGGCCATGCTAGCCAGAAAAACGTGGTACTGCAGGCCGAGCAATCCCGGCGCGGTACCTTCCCCGCTTCGGAAATATCCCGCGGCGAATGTCGATATGCCGGCTCCGGCGAGACCGAGCAACATCAGGAAGAATGCGGATAGTGCGTCCAGGCGGACGTGGAATGGAAGATCCGGCAGACCCAGCGCGAGCGTTGCAACCTCTGGTGACTGTCCACTGAGCAGGATTGCGGCAGCAAGGCAAGACATCGCCACGCAGGCGAGCGCTCCCAGCGGAAACAGAAAGCGCGCCACATAGCGGATGCTGTGCGGCCTCACCAGGCACGCAATCGCGAGAACCAGCCAGCAAGCCACAACCGTCATCACAGAACTCAGCTCGTGAGTCGAGATGATGTTGATCGCCGATGTGGCCCAGATATGGAAATTCAAAGGGAATCCCTCGTCTTGTTCTCGCCGGCGGCCCCCAGGGAGATCGCTAAGAAGTGTTGCGCGTTTCAGTGCTTCATTTCGCCGCGCTTCGACGGCGCGGGATCACGGATGTTCGTTTTTTGCCGGTACCTCCCTCATCTTCAGCCAGCATCTCCAGCGTTTCCGCTAAGTGTTTCTGAAAATAGGTCCGCATCAGGCTCAGCACTTCGAGCAAGATTGGATCGCGCACGGAATAGAAGACCTGGTTTCCAGCCTTTCGATTGGCGACGAGTTGGCGGGAGCGAAGCACGGCTAGGTGCTGAGAGATATTCGCCTGCTCCATGCCCAGCTTTTCCATGAGATCCCCAGCGGAAAGTTCCCGGTCCCAAAGGAGCTCGACAATCGCTATGCGCGTCGGATGGGCAAGTGCTTGAAAAATCTCGGCCTTGAACCGGCGAAGAGAGTCGGGCATGTTCTACACCTGTTTCGTGGCTCGCTAGGGCGCAATTCCACGATCTCTTCATTATATGCTAATCTTCGAATATACGCGCTGGAGGTCAAGTGAAATCCAGTATTGTCGGTCTCTTAAAGCTAGTCGCTCAGTTGATCGGAATTTCAACGTCTCCATCGCAAAAAGCAACGGAGAAACGCGAGAAGCGCTTTGAACTGTTTCGACAAAGAGATGTCGCTCATGCAGAGCAGCGCAAGGACGACAGAGCGCAATGAACACTTGTGGGCGGCGGCCGACAGGATCGGGTCGAGCGGATCTGGCGCCGCGAAGGGCTAGGGAACCTCTGCACAACTGGCCTTTTTCAAGTGCGCCAGAGGACTGAATGCGCTTTGGGCTTCTGCTATCGCCGATGACAGCCGTTTGGGCTGTGCTCCGCAAAAATCCCGTGCGTCTTGGAAAGACAGGCCTTTAGGTCCGAGTCGTCTGATGATCTTAAACGCCCAAGCGCTGCGTTGATAATTGGATCAATGATCTTCGTCACGCTGATCCGGTCGGCATTTCCTATTCTTCGTGATCTGGCGGTCGATGCAGTCAGCCTCTCTGGTTCGAGCCTCCGATCTCGAACGGCGCTGCTTGCCGAAAACCTATTCCTGCGCAAGCAATTGACGTTCTACCAGGAGCGCGGAATTCGGCCACGGCGGCTGACCGACTCGGCTCGGCTCTTGTTGGTCCTGTCGTCGCGGTTCTTTGACTGGAAATCTGCTCTCATAGTCGTCAAGCCCGCAACCCTGATCGGCTGGCACCACAGGGCGTTCCGGCTCTTTTGGAAGCTGAAGTCGCGACCGGGCAGGCGGAGAATCCCGCCGGACCTCAGGCAGCTCATTGTGGAAATGGTTCGTGATAATCCGATCTGGGGAGAAGAGCGAATCGCTCATGAGCTGTGGCTGAAGCTCGGCATCCGCGTTTCCCCGCGGACGGTGAGAGCCTACTGGCCAGACAGAGACCCATGCTCCCATCGGAACTCGCAGACATGGAGCACATTTGTGCGCAACCATGCCCGAGCACTGTTGGCATGCGACTTCATGGTCGCGGTCTCTGTCCACTTCGAAGTCCTTTACGTTTTCGTCGTGATGGAGATCGGATCCCGCCGCATCCTTCATTGCAATGCGACACAGCACCCAACTGCCGAATGGACGATTCAGCAGCTGCGTGAGGCCATCCCAAGCGATCACGCGTACCGCTTCCTGATTCATGATCGACACGCAACGTTCTCTGCGGAACTGGACGCAGCGGTTGCAGTTTTTGGACTGCAGGTGCTGAAGACGCCGGTTCGAAGGCCTCAGGCAAATGCATACTGCGAGCGCTTGATTGGAACGATGAGAAGGGAATGCCTGGATTTCATGATTCCGCTCAACGGACGCCATCTGCGTAGAATCGTCCGGGAATGGGTTTCACATTACAACCGAGGACGGCCACACTCGAGCTTGGGGCCAGGAATCCCGGATCCGAGATCGGAACCTCCGAATCGGGCTCGTCGCCACTGCATTGAGGAAGGGGAGCGAGTCATATCAACTCCCATCTTGAGCGGACTTCACCATGAATATACTCTCGAAAGAACCGCTGCTTAGCTGCGAGTTCGATTCTTGCCGAGGTCACGTAATTCTTGCGAGCCGCAGGCGGTAGCGTAGCATGGAATCGGAATGGCTATAAGGAAACGCAAAACGACAGAGGAGAAGGCCGTCTATCAACTCCATGTATCCCTGCTCGATACCCATCCACCGATTTGGCGACGGCTTCTCGTTCATGCCGACTTGAGCCTGGCGCAGTTGCACAACGTGTTGCAGATCGCGATGGGGTGGGAAAACATACACTTGCATAGTTTCCGCACCGCCCGGCGGCGCTTCGGCCAGCCTGAGCCTGCGGACCCGTTCTCGAAATCTCCAGTGGTCGAAGACGAGCGCAGAGTGCGCCTCTCCGCGGTTCTTTTAGAATCCGGAGAAAAAATGATCTATACCTACGACTTCGGTGACAACTGGGAGCATGAAGTCGTGTTCGAGCAGCAGTTGCCGGTAGATGCGAATACACTGTATCCCACTTGCATCGATGGCCGGCTCGCCTGCCCACCGGAAGACTGCGGCGGAATTCCTGGATATTGCGATTTGCTCAAGATTCTCGCAATACCGTCGCATCGGCGCTATAAGGAACTCCGTGAATGGTTGGGAAGAGATTTCTGTCCAGAGGAATTTTCTCCCGAAGAGGTGAACCGAAGCCTCGCGCCAAGAAAGCGCAGCAGAAAAGCCCTAGTTCGATAGACTCAGTCCTTCCAGTCGGCGCTTAACGAAATGTTTTTGAGTGGACACTTCCGAAGACTGAACAAGCTCCATCCGAAGTACCGCTCTACAATCAAGTGGGGGTTAGACGCTTACGCATAGCCGCAGATTTGATTTTTTGCGGAGGACAGGGGGCGTCGAGCAGTCTGCAAGGCGCCCCGCGGTTGGCAAGATCGTTATTTCTTGCCGTGATCGTGGCTCCAGGGCAGCAGGAGCGTGAGGTTGGCGGTGCCGATGCTGAGACC
>JASHTH010000856.1 GCA_030040655.1 Acidobacteriaceae bacterium
GAGCCGATCATCCAGTCCACGTGAATGAGACTTTTGTTCGCGCCTTTCGCCGCCAGATCTTCCGGCGACAGTCTCTCGCCGCCACGCACGCAGGACGTATACGCCTGGCCCAGCGCCACGTGGGACGCAGCATTCTCATCGAAGAGCGTGTTGAAGAAGAGCTTGCCGCTGCTGGCGATCGGCGACGAGTGCGGCACTAGCGCCACTTCGCCCAACCGCCGCGCGCCATCGTCGGTGTCGATCAGTTTCTGCAGCACTTCCTGACCCTTGGTAGCGCGCATCTCCACGATCCGGCCGTGCTCGAAGCGCACGTGTATGCCCTCGATCATCGTCCCCTGGTGCGCGAGCGGCTTGGTCGCCGTTATCGTGCCGTCGGCGCGGTCCTTGTGCGGCATGCTGAAAACCTCTTCCGTCGGCATGTTTGGGATGCAGTAGAGACCGTTCTCCGCAGTGCTGCCGCCGCCCAGCCACTGGTGATCGTCGGCCAGGCCGAGGCGAAAATCCGTTCCCGGCCCGCGATACTGCAGCGACGCATAGCGTTTTGCATTCAAAAATGCCGCGCGTTTCTGCAGGTTGGCGTCGTGCGCCTTCCACGCGGCCACCGGATCGTCGTTGTCGATGCGCGTGGTGGCAAAGATCGCGTCCCAGAGGTTCCTAAGCGCCACGTCAGGAGGATCGTTGGGGAACATCTGCGTGGCCCACGCGGGCGTGGCAGCGGCCACGATTGTCCAGTTGATATGAAAGCGCGTAATCAGTTCGAGCGCCGGCTGGTACGACCGGGACATGGCACGATTGGCGCGGCCCACTTTGTCGGGATCCTCGTTGGCGAGCAGCGACGGATTCGCGCCGGTGATCGCCAGGCGCGCCGCGCCGGATTTGAATGCCGCCGCCATGCCGTCGTAGAGCCAGCCCGCAGCGCGATCGAAGCTCAGATCGGGCGCGTAGCGATAGCGCATCAGCGTTGCGTCTTCGTCGGTGAAGAGCGTGGTCACCAGCGAGGCCCCGGCGCGATAGGCATGCTCGGTGATGCGCCGTGCCAGCGGCAAAGCGTCGAGCGAAGCAGTCATCACCACTTCCTGGCCTGGCTGCAGGCCCAGGCCGACGCGGACAGCTACCTCGGCGAGTTTGTCGAGTTTTTCTGCGTGCGTGCGTTGGGTTACGGCGGCAGTTTCTGTCATATCTCTTGGATTTTATAGCTTTTTGGAAACTCCCGGCCGGACTACCACAAAGGATGCATGGCGCGTGCCGCCCGCAGCATCCAACTTCGTGCGACAATGGCTCCAGCCTTCAATACAATAAGAGGTACCCGCAGTGCAGAAGTTTTTGTTTCTTGCCCTTGGTTTCCTCGCTGTCCCGGCACTTACCTGCCTTAGCCAGGATCTCGCTGCAGACATTCAGACCATGAGGGCGTCCTATGCCGCATCGGGTAACATTGTGACGCTCGACAAGCATACGTTGGTCATCGAGCCCAACATGCCGGGACCGGTCTGCGCGCTGCCCAAGGAGGTGGCCGGCAAAACCACCTGGTCTTACTTCGCCTTTCCGCTGGCCTCGATCACGGTGCCCCTGGAGACGGTGGACGAAACGCTGATCACCGAGGATCGCGTCTTTACCAGCCCCGACGCGGCGCGGGCCTACAAGCCCGGTGACGTGGGCGACACCACGATGGTGGTCGTGATGGGCGTCGAAGGCAAGCAGTTCCACACGCTGATGTACGACCGCGACAAGCTCGCGCAACTCGGGCCGGGCGTGCACAATAGTTCCGAATACGACCAGGCGCCGGACAACGTGGAAGCCTTCGGCTTGACCTTCGCCGATAGCGCCGCAGCGCAAGCGTTTGTCGATGCGCTGAGGAACGCCGTATCCATCGCGAAAAAGCAGACCGTAGCCAAAGCGGAATTACAGGGCCGCTGAAGGCGAGACTGGATCCAGTCAAGGCAGGCAATTCGCAACTATCTCTAAATCGAAGACTTGAAGGTGCAGAACAAATTCCTGTGACGCGCTACTCTGAGCCTATGCACCCCGCCCTGCTCACCGCTCCGATCGCTTTTTGGAAATCGAACCTGCCCGCGCCATTTGCTACATAGCCCCACCCCCCCTCCTTGTTATCCTACCGGGGTAGGGTATATCACAGGAAGCAGCCCGCATGCATGAACGCGCAAACCGGTTGCGACGGCGGATCCCTGCCCGATTACAAGGCGGGAGTTGACATGAAGCTATCGGCGGGCACGCTGACCACCAGCGCCGGCCGGACCTTGGCGACTATTCCGAGGTCTGCCAGCCGGACCTCACCGCGTTTTGGAGAGGTCACGATTGCTGCTCGCTGCGATCCAGTTCCTGGAAGAGATGATCTGCGGCGGCGATGAGTTCGTCGTCGGACGGGAGATCTTGAGGCTCGCGCGCGGCCCGGCGCAGCATCTCAGCCAACACTTCCTGCTGATCCGTCCGAGGCAGTGCGTCGTATTCGTCGATGAGTTCCTGCGCGGCGCTGCTCATGGATGAGAGTTTACGGCGCTTCTTATTGCGGGCGCTACTCATGCGCGGGCTCGCCGCGCCCCTGCGGGGCGCGCGGGCTGATTGCGGATGCTTTCCCAGGGCTGCGCACGGAGCAGCTCTCGCGGCCTCACTACGGAAGGCGGGGTGGGCGGCAGCTCGTGCAATCCCAGGACCGAAAACACGGAACTCCGCCCCAGCGACCAAAACCTGTCGCTGGGGACCCCGGACTTGGGGCACCCGTCTTTCAGGTAGAACCCGCGGCCCGAGACCTGGGGCGCCCGCCATTTGAGCGCATCGAGGTTCTTGTTATCCAAACGGTCATCACGATGCACCATTCCCGGTGAGACGTGGTAACTCCTGAGCTTGGCGGGCCCCCGTTTCACTTGGCTGGGAGCTTTTCGTCCGCTTCCACGTCGATTTCGATTTCAACGTCCGGCCCCGTCGGGTGCGGACCAAGTTCTCCGAGGCTGTCGCGCGTCATGCCGAAATCATCGCGCTTGGTCGCTGCTGTCCCATGGAACGCCGCGCGCGCCGGCTTGCCCGGCGGATGGTTAAACAACCCTTTGAAAGCGAAAGTCAGCGGCACAACTTTTGTGACGCCGCGAATGGACAGAGAGCCATCCAGAGCCCAGGAACTGTCAGAAACACGACGAATGCCGCGGCCATGGTACGTCATCGTCGGGAATCTGATCACATCAAAGTAGTCTGGGCTCCGAAGGTCATCGTCGCGGTCGCTGTCCAGGGTGCTGATGCTGTAGGTGCCGATCGTGACGTCGACACCGCACGCGGCCAGGTCCTGCGATACCGTGATGGTTCCCTCAACCTTGTCGAACCGGCCACGCACCAGCCCGACTATCCCGTGC
>JASHTH010000857.1 GCA_030040655.1 Acidobacteriaceae bacterium
GGATTCAATGTCTTGGGCAGCTATGCCGCGCGCTGAGCAGGACGCGGAAGAAACGGGATTCTGGCTGTTTTGAATGGGCCCCAGCCTCGTAAACCTCCGAAAAGGCGCAGAGCGAGCTTTTCGCGGGCTGAAGCCCGCGACAGAGACGGGAAAAAAAGTGCTTCTTTGGCACGACTGAAGAGGTTGCGGAAAAACTCCTAGGATCGGTTTCTCGCGGGCTGAAGCCCGCGAGAAAAATAAAAAACAAAGGACTTATTCGGCACGGCTAAAGCCGTGCCCTTTCAAAACCGCTCGCAGAGCGAGTTTTTCCGCAACCTGCGAAGTCGTGCCCTTTCAAGGCTGCCCGTTTCGCGACTTCACTGCGCGCCGGGGGCCGTAGGCGTCAGCGTGGCCGGCGCGATGTTCCACCCCTCGAGTCTGACCACCGTGTCGGCAGGAGCATTCTCCGGCAGCTGCGCGGTCAACATCGTCGACTCGCCCGGAATCAGCTCGATCAGGTTGTCGGACCAGAGAACGGGAGCGACGAGATCTCCCGAAGACGTGCGCACCGCCGCGCCGATCTGAAAAGCAAGCGCCGAGGATGAGTTCTCGAGATGCAGGCGAATCTCGCGGCCTTGCGGCGTTTGCGCGATGGTTCCGCTGGCCTGCACCGTGGCCTCGGGGAGATGCGTGAGATCCGTCAGATCTTCGTAGCGTTCGGCGGCCGTGTGCGTATAGTCGGTCCTCTCCCAGTCGAAGGTGGTCAGCGTGCCCGGTACCCAGTAGAAATTGTGGCTGACGACTTGGCCGGCCGCATCGGTGAGCGTGAGGTCAATGAAGAAGATGCGCTCGGGGCTGATATAGAGAGCGTCGGGGATCACGAAGACCTGCTGCGAACTGTCGGCCGCAGAATCGACCGTCGCATCGGCCGAGTACAACTCGTTCCAGGCAAGGCCGTGGACCTTCACGCCGGCGCGCAGGCCCTGGGCGTCGCGGTAGGTGCTGTTCACCACCACGATCGAGCGGTCGTCGTAGGAATACTGGATGTGCAGCGGCTCGCAGGCCTTTTTCGCCGCGAAATACCCGGCATCGGGGTCGAGGTAATAGTCGAAGAGGTGCCAGATCATCGACGGCCATGCATTGTTGAGCATCCACTGGATCACGCCCGTCGAGAAGTACTTGTTTTTGGCGTAGGACTCGAACATGGCGCGCTCCGAGTCGTACTCCATCGTCTGGGCGATGCGCGTGTATTCTTCAGCCGACTTCGGCGTCGCGTACATCGCGTCCATGGCCGAATCGAAGACCGAAAGGTTGACGAATTCTCCGCCGCCGTTGTGGTAGCTCCAGTCCGCGGCCGGCGGCCACGCGTCGGGATCGGCGAGGAACTTCTTGCGGCTGGCCAGCGACGGAATCGCGGGGCCCGGGCTGGTTTCGGTGTTGTAGCCGAAGTTGCCGCCTTCATGCTTGTCCAGATACCAGTAGCTGGGAGCCACGTAATCGTAGGGGCCGGTCATCTTCACGCCGCTCGGGCCGGTGACGGTCGTCGGTGTTCGCGAAGCGGACGAGAGAATCGGGTTCGGCCAATGCGTCTGCGCCTCGACGTCGAGATAGGCGCGCTCCACGTTGGCCGGCGGAGGGTTGTCGCTGCCGTTGAGCCAGACGAGAAGGCTGGCGTGATGCCGCAGGCGCAGCATCTGCGAACGCAGTGAGGCCGTGGCGCTGGTGAGATCGTCGGGGGTCCAGTCCCGCCAGTGCTCCCAGTGATCGCAACAGCACCAGCCCAGCATGACCAGGATTCCGTTCTCGTCGGCCAGCCGGAAAAATTCGTCGGTGTCGAGCTTGCCCTCGAGACGAATGGCGTTGAGGTTCATGCCGCGCACCAGGCGGAACTGCTCGCGCAGGCGCTCGTCGTTGGGGCGCAGCAGCATGTCCTGCGACCAGCCGCCGCCCCGGATCAGGATCGGCTTGCCATTCACGCGGAAGAGCTTGCTGCCGTTGGCCGTGAACTCCGACGCGATTTCGCGGATGCCGAAATCGACGCTTTGCTCGTCGGTTTGCACGCCCTGCGTGGAGAAGCTCACCGTGAGGCGCTCGAGGTGCGGATCGCCCATCTGCCACGGCCACCACGGCTTGGGATCATGGATGCGAAGCGCCGGGAACTGCTCCGGTGAAAAGACCACCGTGCGGTCTTCGTGCGCGGCGAGTTCGATGGGCTGCTCGAACTTGACGCCCGCCGCCGTACCCGATGCCACCCCTTTTACCGCATGGTCCGTCGCGTTGCGGAGCTCGGCGTAGACCGTCAGGTCGGCCACGGCGAGCGAGTCGTCTTCAAAATGCGTGAAACCCAGCGGCGAACGCACGGTGACCTCGCCGCTGGTGACCAGGTCGACGGCGCCGATCAGGCCCATGTCTTTATCCGGCGGAGCAGGATTCCAGTCCACCCAGTTGATGCCCAGGTCTTTTTCCGTCGGCGCGAACGTCTCCACGGCGAGCACATTGGTCTTGCCCGGCTTCCATCCATCGGTTACGTCGAATTCGTAGGTGCGATAGGCGCCGGCGACGATGCTTTGATCGGCGATCTTCTTACCGTTCAGCCAGATATCGGCGCGGTAGTTGATGCCGCCGAAGCGCAGCCAGAAGTGCTCGCCTCGACTCGCCGCGGCAGGAGCCGTGAACTCCGTGCGGTACCACCACCCGCAGCGGTAGGGGCTATCGGCCGGCATGGGGAGATTGGAGAAGAGCTTTCCGATGGGATAACTGGTGCCGGGAATCTGGCGAAGATTCATGCCGAAATACGGATCGGGATAGACTCCATCGGCAACCTGCGCGGCCAGAACCGTGCTCGGCACATTCGTCTTCATCCAGTCATCGACCGAAAACCCCGGCGCGTCGATGGCGTCGCCCGCCGCTTGCAGCTTGCACGCCGATTGCAGACGCCAGCCCTCGCGCAGCGGTTTGACGGAACTCGCCTGCATGGCCTCGGAGGCCACCAATAGCGTAGATAAGCCGAGCAAGATCCAACAGCAGGATCGGGGAGCGTGGTTTCCCGTGGATGTCGAAGCATCAAAACGCCAAGGATTGCAAAGATGCAACAACGAAGTATGCGCTTTCAATGGGATGCCTCCATGGTATGTCGTTCTGTGGTGATGTGGTGAGGCTGATTCGTGGACTGGATTCGGAGCGGAGCCGTGGACATGCGCACTACCAGCTCCGGCGTCGCCTGATGGAACTTGGCCGGCTGCGCGACTCCCTGTTCGCGGGCCTCTATGGCTTCGAGGACCCACTGCGCCGCCAACAGCCCCATTTCCTTCATTGGTTGGCGGATGGTCGTAATTCCGGGCGTCGCGACTACGGCGGGAAGAATCTCGTCGAAGCCGACGACCGAGCAGTCCTCCGGAATCCGCACTCCGGCGCAGGTGAGGCCGCGTACCACGCCGAGGGCAGTGAGATCGTCGAAGGCCAGGACGGCGGTGAACGGGCGGCCGGAGGCGAGCATCTTCCGCGCGCACTCGATTCCGCCCTCGAATCCCGAAGCGGGATCGACCAAATTGGGCAGTTGCAGCACCAGCTTCGGATCGAACTCGACGCCGGCTTCGGCGGCGGCGCGGCGCACACCGGCCCAGCGCGGCTGGCTGTCGAACATCTCCTCCGGACCGCGGATGACGGCGATTTGCCGGTGGCCGAGATCGAGCAAATGGCGCAGGGCCAAGGCGCCGCCCGCCTCGTTATCCACTAGCACCGAGCTGATGCCCCGCGCGCTCAGATCGCGACTGACGATCACGATGGGCACCTGGTTCTTCTCGATGTCGCCCAGTAGGTTGGTTTCCTCGAAGACCCAGCTGGCAATCACGATGACGCCCTCGGCGCGGCGCTCCAGGATCATCTTCAGGAAGGTATCGAAGAGCTTGCGCTGCGTCTGCGCGTCCATCAAAAGCGACACGTAGCCGGCCGGCTGCAATCCCGCCTGGATGCCGCGGGCGATCAGCGTGCAGAAGGGGTCGGAGAGATCGAAGGCCAGCACGCCGATGGTCTGGCTGCGGCGGCGGCGCAGCGAGCGGGCGTAGGCGTCGGGGTGGTAGCCGAGTTGTCGGGCCATGCTCCGGATCTGCTCGCGGGTGGCTGCGGCCACATACTGCGAGAGCGGCGCCTCGCTGAGCACGATCGAGACGGTAGAGACCGAGAAACCGCAGGCGCGGGCAACATCCAACAGCGTCACGTGACCGGATCTGCGCTGCGCCATCGCCCGCTCCCATGTGCCCCAAGGAGTCTCCGAACAAGGGGGTACCGTGCCTCAGGGGCTAAAGCCCGAGCCCATCCCGGGCCTTCTGTGGCACGGCTAAAGCCGTGCCCTTTCAAAAGCTCCGAGCTACCGAAAGTTCCGCAGCCTGTTTTGCCCATGAGGGAGACGGAACCGCCGCGGCGATTTTTCCCTTGACAGGGCTGCGCATTGCTCCTAAATTTGCAGTTCTAATATTCAAACGTTTGAATGTCAACATTTCTTTGGAGAGCCTGCCATGAACACCCCCAAAACAGGGACCAAACGCCTGCATAGTTTCGCCTTCGCCTGGGTTTTTCTCCTCCTCGCCGCCAACGCTGTCTTCGGCCAGGCCGGCCGGGGCGGCATCAGCGGCCTGGTTACCGACCCCTCCGGAGCGGCCGTGCCCGGCGCGAAGGTGACGTTGCTCGACCACGCCACCGGCGTGGAGCAGATGACCGCGACGACTAGCGCAGGCTTGTATTCGTTCGTTTCCCTTGCCCCGGGCAGTTACAAGGTCACAGCTATGGCAACTGGATTTGAGACCGCCGCGCACGACAACGTGGCCGTGACTGTCGACCAAGTGAGCGCCATCAACATTGCCCTTCGCGTGGGGAACGTGAGCGAAACGGTCACCGTCACTGAATCCAACAATCTCGTCGACACTGAAAACTCCACCGTCGGACAGCTCCTCGACGCCGGAACCATCGATCGCGTCCCGCTGCTGACGCGCAACGTCTTCGATCTGATCCAGCTCAGCGCCGGCGTCACCCCGGCCAACGGAGCGCCCAACTCTTCGAGCTCGTTTGCGATCGAGAATATTTCCAGCGGCCGGCCCGGCGTCGACGTTTCGTCCTATACCATCAACGGCGCCATCGTGGGCTCGGTCTATTTCATGGTCGACGGCAGCCCGATCGGCATTTCCGAGAACAATTCGGCGGCCATCATTCCGGCGATGGACCTTCCCGAGGACGCCGTAGACGAAATCCGCACCGAGACCCAGAACACGCCTGCTTCGTATCAGAGCGGCGCGGCCGGCGTCATCAGCCTGGTCACCAAGTCCGGCGGCGACGGATTCCACGGCGACGCCTTCGGGGTCTTCCGTCCGGATGTCCTGGCCGCGAACGAGTACTTCAATAAACAGAGCCAGGTCAGCGGTGGATCGCCGAACATGCCGCCCTCATTTCACCGCTACCAGGAGGGCGGCTCGATCGGCGGGCCCATCCTGCACAAAAAGCTCTTCTTCTTCGGCGACTACGAGGCGACCCAGCAAGAGCAATACGATGGGTCGAATCTCTTCACCGTGCCCACCACCGCGGAAAAGAGCGGCGACTTCTCTGCCGATCCGTTCACGATCTATGACCCGCTGCTGCCCGATTACACGAAGGGAGCGAACGCCGGCACTCGGCAGCCGTTTCACGGTAACAAGATCACCACCATCAATCCGATCGGCGCGGCGTTTCTCTCCCACTTCCCCAAGTGCAACTATCCCAACCCCTCGACCTGCGACACGTCATCCGACGATCTCACCACCAATTTCTTCCAGCCGGGCCTGGATCCGACGACGGCGCAGCGGTTCGACATCCGCATCGACTGGAATCAGAGCGAGAAGCAGCGCATCTTCGGCCGATTCTCTTTCGACCGGCTTTTCAACTCGACTTTCAACGCATTTAACAATATGTGGGACCTGAACTACGCCCAGAACATCACCAACGGACGCAACATTCTGCTGGCCGACGACCTGACGCTGAATTCCACCACGGTGCTGAACCTGCGCTATTCCTTCACGCGGCACTATGAGAACCAGGGCGGCGATCCCTCGCAGAATGGCTTCAATATCTCCACGCTTGGCTTTCCGGCATCGCTGGCCGCGCAGGAAGTCTACAAGCTGCTGCCGTTCGTGACTTTTGGCGACGCCGGCAACGGCATCGGCGGCACGGCCGACTACAACACGTTTCAGTACGCCAGCGAAAACAGCGACGCCAGCGCGGCTCTCACCAAGATCTGGGGCAAGCACGAGATCTCCACCGGCTTCGAGTACATGAAGCGCTTCATGAATGTCGGCCAGCCGCCCGCACCATCGGGCTCCTACTTCTTCGATATCTCCGCGACCGATCAATCGGTGGCCTCGGCCAATGGCGGCAGCGACTTTGCATCGCTGCTGATCGGCATGGGAACGACGCCCGGACAGGAGATAAACGACGGCGGTTATCCCAATTTCTCCAAGGATCTCTTCGCAGCCGAGGCCAGCCCCTACTATGCAGCTTTCGCCGAGGACACCTATCACCTGACCAAGGCCATTACCCTTACCGCCGGACTGCGCTGGGACATTTTCGGAGGGCGAACCGAGCGCTACAATCGGCTCGAGTACTTCGATCCCACGGCAACCAACACCGTGAATGGCGTCTCTTATACCGGAGCCGAGATCTACGCCAACAGCAGCCACCGCTCTCCTTACACCACCAATATGAAGGATTTTGGTCCCCGGCTGGGATTTTCCTGGCAGCCGATCAAGCCACTGGTTGTCCGCGGCGGCGCGGGCTTCTACTACGGGCCCAGCACGCAGATGGTGGCCGGTGTGGGCCAGGACAGCGACGGCTATTCCACCTCGACATTGTGGAACGCCACCTGCCTCAACGCCGATGGCAACACGGTATTGAATGGATCGTCCGCTTGCGCCGGAGCCGCTCCCCGCAGCCCCGCACCCAGCGTCACCGGCCCCTACTCGCTGAGCAATCCCTTCCCCAACGGAGTCGTCCAGACGATCAGTTCGCCTTCGGGCCTTGGCATCAACCTGGGCAATTCCTTGAGCACGGTGCTTCATTCGCAGCGCACTCCCACGGTATATAACTTCAACTTCGGCCTGGAATATGAATTGCCTCACCAGGTCGTGCTCAGCGCAGGCTATGTGGGCAGCCGCGGACTGTTTCTTCCGCTCGGTGGCGTCGATCTGAACCAGCTCGACCTGCAGACCATCGCGAATTACGGCTATTCGCTCTGCGTCGATACTTCGCAACCCACCTGCAAAATGGTTCCCAACAAGTGGAACGCGATTCTTCCCTCAACCAACAGTCTCTATGGCTCCGCTACCGTGCCGCTCTGGGTGGCGCTGCAGGAGTTCCCGCAGTTCGGCACTGGAGGCTATGGTGCGGGAAATGGCGTGAACGTGCACGGCTATCCTGGCGGAGACTCCGACTACAGCTCCTTGCAGACCAAGGTGCAAAAGAGGCTCACGCAGCATTTCACGAGCCTGGCCAGCTTCACCTGGGGCAAGTTGATCACCGACGACGGCAACCCGCCGCTGGGCTTCGTCGGCTCTCA
>JASHTH010000858.1 GCA_030040655.1 Acidobacteriaceae bacterium
TGGGCCGGAATGCGACCCTGACCTACGCGACCAACGTCGATACCACCCAGCAACAGTTGCTGCAGGCCGAGGTCGCCATCAATCGGCACGTCTCGCTGCTGGTGGCGCGCGACGAATCGGGCGTGTTTTCCGTGGTGATCAAGGCAACGCGGAGATACCGGTAGTTATCAAAAACGCCGTCGGGAAAGATAATTTCAGGGGACCTGCAACTTATTCTTAAGAACTTCATCTAACTTTCGCTTTGACTATGACGGCCTCATCTGCACTAAAATCAACACGTTTTATCGCGTAACCTTTTCGTGAAATCTGTGTCATTAGTGGGTGTGACGCGGTCGGCAGCGATGAATCGCAAGACCTGCCGGACGCGCAGCAAATTCCAGGCAACGAGCAAGGAGGACATTGCAATGAACAACACATTGCGGACAACCAAGGCTGCCTTGATGGCGGCCACGCTCGCTGGAGCCCTCCTGAGCCTTCCCCAAGTTTCATTGGCGGCGGCCGAGGGTACCGGCGCGGCAATGCTTGCACAGGACGACTCCGGCGTCGCCGGCCAAGTCCAGTCCAAGCTGAATAAATCGCAGTTCAAGAACGTGAACGTGTCAGTGCAGAACGGCATCGCCACGCTGACCGGCACGGTGGATCTCTACGAGTACAAGGCCGATGCCGCGAAACGGGCCACGCATGTGAAGGGAGTCACTGCGGTTCGGAACGACATACAGGTCGCGGGCGCGAACGTCGACGATCAGGCGCTGGAAAGCAAGCTCCGCGACCGCCTGGCCTACGACCGCGTCGGCTACGGCAACGTCTTCAATGCGATCACGGTGAGCGTACAGAACGGCGTGGCTACGCTGGGCGGACACGCCAGAACCTACGTGGACCGCGACTCGGCGCTGGCGCTGGTCAGCACGACGGCGGGCGTCAAAGACGTTGTCAACGAGATCGAGGTCGATCCGACATCGATCATGGACGACCAGACGCGCGTCGCCGTGGCGCGCGCCATCTACGGCTATCCTTCGCTGCAAAGGTATGCCATCGATCCCGAGCGGCCGATCCGCATCTCGGTGCAGAACGGCAATGTGGAATTGTACGGGACGGTGGACTCGCAGGCGGATAAGGAAGCGGCGTATCTTCGCGCCAACGGCGTTCCCGGCGTCTTCAGCGTGAAGAACTACCTGCAGGTCGCGGGTCAGCCCGCCGAGCAGCCCAAGCCGTAAATCGGTGGTCAGCGATCAGGGGTCAGTGGTCAGGCAAGGGCTGGCTGCCGGCCCCTTTTTCATTCGGCCGTACTACCTGTCTGGCCCTCGCGGGGCTTCGGCCGCCTGGGGCGCGGCGCGCGCGGGAGCGGCTGTTTCGGCTGGAGCTTTTGAAGTGGGCGCTGCCGCCGGCTCCGTGGGCAGCGGCGGATGCTCGAACGAGTAAAGCTCGTTGAAGAAGTATTTGTACGTTGCGTGCGACTGCCCTCGGAATTGCGGCTTGAAGCCGAAGAGCAGGATGCGTCCCTGGCCATAGGCGAGTTCCAACGCCGCGTCTTTTCCTTCGATCGCCTCTGGATGCAACAACAGCCCGCTCTCCAGCGGGTCGGTCTCCTTGGGATAATGCGCCAGCACCGCGCCGTGGAAGCCGGGCATCGGCTCAAATGCCGGTCCATTTTGGAACATCACCACCGTCGAATCGGCGAGGCCGAAGTTCACCGGCAGCTCGGGATGATCCGTCTCCACGCGCAGCAGCGCGCCCGAGCAGAAGAACTTGTCGCTCTTGGCCCCCTCGATCACATTTTGCACGGGCAGCGAAAGCAGCGGAATGATCGTGCTCGCCGTGCGATTGAAGGCGATCAGCGTTCCGCCGTCGCGCACAAACTCGCGCACGTTGTCGATGCCGTCTTCGCCCAGCCCGCCGGCATACTGCCCGGGAACGAGGCCGATCTTGTAGCCCTCCATGAGCTGCCGGCCAAACATGTCGGGAAGAATGATCACGTCGTATCGGCTGCGCAGGTTGGCCGACCGGATATCGGCGTTGTAAATGCTCTTCGGCTCGAAGCCGTAGTTCTCCAGGATCCAACGCGTCCAGCCCTCGTCGATCGATGGATCCCATGGGCGATAGAGCCCCACGCGCGCTTTCTTGATGGCCAGCGTGTGTTGCGGTGCGCTCACGCCTACGGCCGGGACCGCATATTTGGCGGCCAGGCTCTCGAGCGCGGAGCGGCTGAGTCCGCCAATCAAAAACGCGCCTGCTTCGGCGCCTTCGGCTGTCTTCACCAGATCTTCGGCGAGCGAAACCGTCGCGCCCTGCTTCAGCGCGTCGTTGACCAGCTCGAACGACGCGTTCGCCTTGTGGCTTACGGCATACACTGCGCCCGTGCCTTCCACGCTCGCCGCCGGCAGCTTCACCGCGTCGATCTTTGTCATCTTGGCGCGCTGGTCGGGCGTGAGCGGATCGGTGACCGCATCCACGTTCACGCCCATCTGCAGCGGCAGCGTCCAGCCGGTCACGTCATAGGGCAGGTCGATGGCCTTCGAGGATCCGTTCTCCAGCGCATCGGGGTAACGCTGCCGCTCGAAGAGCTCTTTGGCCAGCGCGGAAAACGGCTGGTCCATGGGGATAACCCACGAGCCGGCGGGATAGTCGATTCCGTTGGCCATGAATCCGGCCTGCGAGGTGTAGACCTCGAGCCCGTTCTCAATCATCAGCTGCGCCAGCTTCCCTGCTTCCGGCAAATCCGTCTGCTTCGCGCTGATCACGTAGGCGAACGGCGGCTCCCTGCGGTAGTGCTCGATGTTGTCGCGCGCCGCCTGGTAGCGGTTGTAGAGCAGCGTTTCGCGATTCTTCACCGCCAGGTCGAGTACCGACATCGAGCCGCCGATCATGTAGTCAACCGCGTCTTTGAGGCGCCACCAACCGCCCTCCCACGGAGTGGTGTACATGGTGAGCGCGCGCAGATCCTGGTAGTTCCTGGGGAAGTCGTTCACGGTGTAGAAGTGCGGTGTGGCGTATTCGTAAAGCGCCGTCTCGGTAAAGAACGAGATCTCGTTGCGGAACACATGCGCCCAGTCGGTGAAGCCCGCGTACCAGTTGTCGAATCGCGACTCGGAAATCGCGCCTGGCATGTGGTGTGCATTTAGATACGCAGCCATATTGGTGCCGATCACATTGAGCCAACTCCGCACATACGGGCTGATATTCGATGAGATCGGATCGGAGAACGGTGGAATCCAGATGCGCGCCGGGAACGGCGCTGTTTGATGCTGGCAATAGAAGATCTCCGGGCTGTATTGGAGCTGCGTCTTCGTTACCACCTGCTCTTCTTTCATGTTGAGCATGTAGCCGTCGCGATTGTTGTCGTGGCCCACGTAGTCCTGGTAGAGGTACGGCAGCGGGCTCACCTCATACTGCGTGCCCAGGTTCTGGCGGTACCAGTGCACCACCATGTCCTGGCCGTCGGGATTCAGCGTGGGCCAGAGGACGAGAATCACGTTGTCGAGAATGGCGTCGATTTCGGGGTCACTCTGGGTGGAGAGCAGCTTGTAGGCGAGCGCCATAGTGTGCTGCGTTCCGGCGACCTCCGATGAATGCAGCCCGCCGTCGATGTGCACGATGATCCTTGAGGTGCGCGCCAGATCTTTGGCCTGATCGTCATTGAGGTCGGTGGCGTGCGCCAGCCTCCCGGCGATCTGCTTGGTCTCGTCCAGCTTGGCCAGGTTCGCCGCCGACGAGATCACCGCAATCTCGATGTCGCGCCCCTCCGTGCTTTTGCCCACGGTAAACATCTTGATCTTGTCCGACGCCGCGGCCAGCGCGTGGAAGTACTTGATCGTGTCCTCGTAATCGGCAAGGTAGAAGTCGTCGCCCGGATTGTGCCCGAGCACCGAGACGGGAGTGGGAACCTGCGCTTGTGCCGGAACAGCGAGGAGAGCAGGCGTGAGGGC
>JASHTH010000859.1 GCA_030040655.1 Acidobacteriaceae bacterium
GCTCGATGCGTGTTCAACAGGCTGCCGATAAAAGGCAAAGATGAGACGAATGGCAGCACGAGGCATTCACTCGGGGCTGAAGGCCGCATTGATTTTGCGCGACTTGCGGCACGACTGAAGTCGCGCCCTGTTTGAAAGCCACGAGGGGGAAAGTTTACCTCGGCCTGCTAGGCCGCCGCTGTCTGCGATCGCGCGCCGCCGTGCCACAGCTCAAATTCGGCTTGACGCCGCGCTTTCAGGCCGGCGTTCTCCGCAACGCCAGCGTGGTCCCAGCGCAGCAGTTGTTCGGCAGCGGCATCGTAGCTTCCGGCGTTCAGATCTCTCAACAGCGTGCTTTCCGCGAGTCTTCCCGCGCCCAGGTTGAAGACGAAGTCCACCAGCGCGTCGAATTGGCCCTGCGTGAGCAGAACCTTCGCCATCCGAAGGACGGCAAGTTCGGCGGCGCGCACGTCGCGGGCCAACATCTCCTCAGCTTGCGTTTCGTCGATGCCGCCGGGAAACGACTCGCCTTCGAGCAGCCGATGTCCGTAGCCGATGGTGGGCAAGCCGGCGACGTCGAGATACTCGTGGCCGCGAAATCCTTCCGATCGCTTGAGCAGATCCATCCCTGCTGCGCTCAGTTGCATTCTGCCTTCTCCGTGTTGCTTTTCACGCTAGCAACTTCGGAGAATTAACCTGCAATCCTCAGCGAACCTGCGCAGAAGACCCAACCCGCTGAAACAATTGGGGGCAGCCCGAAGGCGGGCGGCTCGCTCCTGCACTCGAAGGCTTGACAGGGATTGGAGCCGGAAGGCAGTTTTCGTGGAAGCGGCAATCAGTCTGCCGCGTGGGCTCGTGCGGCGTGTGGCTTTGGCTGCCGCGGCGCCTTTGCCGCAGGCTTTGCAACCGGTTTCATGGCCTGCGACTTGGGAATCGCGCTCAGGTCCAACTTGCCCTCGGCCAACTGCATGAGAAAGTCCTGGCTGGAGAACGCAGGCGCATCCCGGAAGACCCGGCTGGCGCGAACATAGCCGCCGTCGGCTTGCTGCAGGCGGGCCTTGGTCGTGTCGGCCAGGTACGCGGGAAGGATTTCGTCGAGGATGCGGGTCTTGGCGGCGGCGTCGCGCACCGGGAAGACGACCTCGCAGCGCTCGAAGAGATTGCGTGGCATCCAGTCGGCCGAGCCGAGATAAATCTCCTCGTCGCCGCCATTGGCAAAGTAGTAGATGCGCGAGTGCTCGAGGAACCGGCCCACGACGGAGCGCACGCGGATTCGCTCCGACAATCCCTTCACGCCGGGGCGCAGGATGGAGAGACCGCGAACGACCAGATCGATCTCCACTCCTGCCCGAGATGCCTGGTAGAGAGCCTCGATCACGCTGGGCTCGAGCAGGGAGTTCATTTTGGCGATGATCCGTGCCGGCTGCCCGGCCTTGGCATGCTCGGATTCGCGGCGAATCAACCCCAGAAAGCTCTCGGCCATGGTGAGCGGCGCCACCAGCAGCGGGCGGTAGTCGTCGACCTCGGCGTGCGCGGTGAGGTAGTTAAAGACCATGTGCACGCGCTCGGTGATCTGCGGATCGGAAGTGAGAAGGCTCAGGTCGGTGTAGAAACGCGCGGTCACCGGGTTGTAGTTGCCGGTGCCAAGATGGCAGTAGCGGCGCGTCGCGCCGTCTTCGTCGCGGCGGACCAAAAGCGCCAGCTTGCAGTACGTTTTGAGGCCGACCACCCCGTGAAAGACCTGCACCCCGGCGTCTTCCATGGAGCGCGCCCAGCGGATGTTCGAGGCCTCGTCGAAGCGCGCCATCAGCTCAACGACGAGCGTGGCCTCCTTGTTGGCCGCGGCCTCGATCAGCGCTCCAAAGACCGGCGAGTCGGTGCTGGTGCGGTAGAGCGTCTGCTTCATGCTCACCACGGCCGGGTCTTCGGCACCTTTTTGGATGAAGCTGACCACCGGATCGTAGGAATCGTAGGGGTGATGAAGGAGAATGTCGCGCCGCCGAAGCTCGTCGAAGATATCGGTGGCGTTGCGGCTCAGGTGCAGCGTCTTGGGCGTGAAGGGCGGGAACTTGAGGTCGGGCCGGTTCACTTCGCTCGAAAGGAACATCAGCCGCGAGAGATTGACAGGCCCTTCGCAGTGGTAGACCTGATCGGTATCGATCTCGAAGTTTACTCTCAGGCGCTCGACAATCTCCGGATCGGCGCCCGCTTCGATCTCCAGGCGGACGGCGTCGCCCTTGCGGCGGTTGTGAAGCTCGACGCGAATGGTCTCAAGCAGCGAGCGCGCCTCTTCCTCCTCGAAATAGAGGTTGGAGTTGCGCGTGACGCGGAAAGCCGCATGCGCCTGTACTTCGTAGCCGCGATACATGCCGGCGAGGTGCTTGGCGATGAGGTCCTGCAGCAGAATGTAGTCGACCGATTTGTCCGAGTCGGGCAGCCGGACGAACCGGGGCAGCGCTCGCGGCACCGTGACCACCCCAAGCACCTGGGGGCCAGAGCTCTTGCGCTTGCGCCGCAGAAGAAGCGCCAGGCACAGCGCCTTATTCAGGACGCGGGGAAACGGGTGTGCAGGATCGATGGCGATGGGCGTCAACAGCGGGTCCACTTCACGCTGAAAGTAGCTTTGGGCAAAGGCACGGGCCTCTTCGTCGAGCTCCTCCCAATCGAGCAGGCGAATGCCGTTCTTGCGCAGCTCCGGCAGCAGGCGATCGTTCCAGCAGGCATACTGCGCCGCCACAAATCGATGAATTTCCGCGGTGAGGGCGGCGAGCGACTCGTCGGGCCGGAGTCCGTCGTAACCCGGCTCGCGGAAGCCGTCCTCGATGCGCTGCATCAACCCGGCCTGGCGAATCTCCACGTATTCGTCCAGGTTGGAACCCGTAATGGCCAGGAATTTGACCCGCTCGAGCAATGGATTGGTGGGGTCCTCGGCCTCCTCGAGCACACGACGATTGAACTGCATCCAAGAGTGGTCTCGGCCGTTGAACAGTTTTTGTTTTTGGACTTTGTTGGCCATTGCGTTCGTTTCCACTTTGCCGGAGTCTCGGACCCCGCAGCCTCTGTGCCGAAGAGGGGTTCACGGATCGATCCGCCGGAGGCGAAATCTCGATTTCGTAATCCATTCAGCATATCGCGAGGCCGCGGTTTGCGACCATGGGCCCTCAGATATTCCTACAGGGCGGCCCGGCCTGGCGAATGAAATTCTCGCGAATTGGGACACTTGGACCGCAAGGGCGGGAGAAACCAATTCATTCGGGCAAAGACCGGGGCGAAGAAGCG
>JASHTH010000860.1 GCA_030040655.1 Acidobacteriaceae bacterium
GAACCCGGCAGGTCTGGTTCACCACGGAGTTTTTCGGATCGTTCCCCATGCGGCACGTGCCGGCCTGATGCTGGCCGGCCGAAACGACCGTGGGTTTGCCCGCCATGAGCGACGTGTGCATCGCTCCCGCCTCATTGAGCCACGCTTCGGCGCGCCTGGCCTGCATTTCGCCAATCTCGAAGGTGTGCGGATGCACGTTGCCGGAGAAGCGGCACACCGGCAGGCCCCACTTGTCGCGCACCGACGGATCGACGGTGACGCGCGCTTCGGCGGTGGGAATCTGCTGCGTGGGCCCCATGATGACGATGGTGCGTTTGTGCCAGCGGCGCATCGCCTGCTTGTGCGCCAGCCCCCAACGTGGCGTATCCGGCGGCAGCCGGTCGATCATGTGAATGGGCAGGCGGATAAACTCGTTGGCCAGCATGCCCCCGCCGCAAAGGCCCGGCGTGCCGTGGTTGTAGTCGCTCACGGCGATCGTCGCGCCCGGCCCGATATCGTCGTACGTCTCGAAATCGAAGTAGCCCAGGGCTCCGGTATAGTAATGACCCTGCAGATGACGCCCCACCTGGTCGTAGCGATTGCCCAGCCCGTAGGGAAAGAGCCGGCTCTTCGAGTTCAACAGCAGCCGCGCCGATTCGGTGGCGCAGCCGGAGACGATGACGATATCCGACAACTGCTCCTGCAATCGGCCGCGCTCGTCGAAGTAAGCCACGCCGCGCGCGCGCCCGCGCTCGTCGGTGAGGATCTCCTTCGCCATGCACTCGGTGCGCAACTCACAGTTGCCGGTGTTCAGGGCAATGGGAATCACCGTGTTCTGCGAGCCGTTCTTCGCGTCGACTTCGCAGGCAAAGCCCACGCACCAACGGCAGCGCATGCACGGGCCGCGCCCGTTGTAGGGCACGCTGTTGCGCGCCATGGGAATGTGAAAAGGATGAAGGCCGAGCCGCTTTGCCGCCGGCTCCAGAATCGAGAACTCGCGCCCCGGCGGCAGCGGCGGCATGGGCAGCGGACGCCGGCGCGGACCATGGAACGGCGTGCCGGAGTAATCGCCGGAGACGCCGATCTCGTACTCGGCCTTCTCGTAAAACGGTTCGAGTTCGTCGTAGGAGATGGGCCAGTCTTCGAGGGAACTGCCTTCAGGCGCGCCATACGTCGAGCGCATGCGGAAATCCTGCGGCATGTAGCGCCAGGCCTGGGCGCCGTAACTCAGCGTGCCTCCGCCCACGCAGGCGGCATTGTTGTTGTAGCCGCCCTCGCTGGCCAGCACCGTGTGGGGCACGCCTTGCGCATCCACCCAGACGCGCGGAGTGCCTTCATCCTCGGGCCCGAAAGCGTTGCCCAGTACGGTGGTGCGCTGGTTGCGCAGGTCGTCTTTGCGGCAATCCGCGGCGGTGTACCACTTGCCGCGCTCGAGCAGAACAACGCTCAGCCCCGCAACGGCAAGCTCCTTGGCCACGATGCCACCCGCGGCGCCGGCTCCCACAACCACCGCGTTCACGCGCTTCATTGTCCCCCGCCCTTTGGCAAGTCATATTGCGCGCGGCCTAGCAGCGGCGGCTCGGGCAGGCCTAGCATCTTCCAACTCGCGGCATCGCGGTTACCGCCGTGTCGCGGCGAACCGTAATAGCCCTCCATGGTGTGGTTGCGCAGCAGCGCGAAAAACTGTGGCTCTTGCTGCTCGAGAGCCGAGACGATTGCAAGTTGCTGCTGCGTTGAAAGGCTGGCCAGGTCGCGACCGAACCGGCTGCGGCTCAGCGCTTCCACGTGCTCCAAGCCGCGCCGGTAGGCTTCCTGATGCTCGCGGTAATGGCGAATGAGCTGGCGATCGATGTAATCGAGCACGCCGGCCTGCGACGCGCTGGGAAAATCGTCGGCGGGGATAATCTGATCACAGATGGCCGCCAGCGTTCGCGCCTCGTCGACGGTCAGGAACTCCCAATTGCCGCGAGTCGACGAGTTGCAGCCGATGGCTAGGGCCGCGCCGCCGGCTGCTCCGGCGGCCACGAACTGGCGCCGCGTCACAAATCCAGAGTTCGAGCGCGAGAGCATGGTCGGCTCCCTCGAAACGGACGGCGTTCCGGGCAGAGCCAGCAGGAAAGTGCGCGAAGGCTCTACGGGTTCATCGTCCGCGAGGAAATCCCGCGGGGTCTGTGCTCCATATCACGTTTGGAATCGCTTGGACTGTTTTGCAACGAATGACTCGTTACGGCGCCGTCGGCAGGGTCTGGCAAGCCGCCAAATTGAAGCCGGAAGCGGCCGGATCGAGGAGCGTCGGCGGCAGATAACAGGGCTGCCCGTAGCCGGGCACGCGGCTGGTGTTGTCGCTGTTGCCGCTCACGCCGTTCTGCGTGCTCACGCGCACATCAACAATGTTGCCCTCGACCAGCACCGTGGTATCGACGATATCCTGGTCGGTGCGGATGATGGTCAGATACGGGCTGTCGGGCGAAGCGACATAGACCTTGCCATAGAGCGAGTTTTCGGTCGACACCACAGTGCGCGGATGGCCCGTCACTGCCAGCGTCTTTTCCACCGTATGGCTCGCCAAATTAGCGATCGTCACGGTCTGATCAGCCTGGTTCGCGGTGTAGGCGCGACTGC
>JASHTH010000861.1 GCA_030040655.1 Acidobacteriaceae bacterium
CGGTTCCCATCGCGGATCATTAGCTGCGCGGTTTCCCGGGCCCCGGCGATGTCAGGGGGGTCGGTAGAAAGCAGCCAAACACACGTATTGGCGTTGGTGACGATGCCGGAGAGCGGCTGATTGATCTCGTGGGCAATCGATGCGGTCAATGCGTTCAGTGTCGTTACTCGCGACACGTGGGCAAGCTCAGACCGCGCCCGATTCAGGGCTTCTTCGGCGACCTTGCTATCGGTCACGTCCTGAAGAGCGCCGATGAATAACGGCCGGCCGACAATATGCTCAATGACACGAGCCATGCCTCGAATGTGCTTCACGACGCCTCGGGACGTCACGAACCGGAACGAAAAATCGACATCCTTGCCCGCCATGGCGCGCGCGATCATGGAGTCGAACGAAGGCACGTCCTCCGGGTGGATCCTATTGCGAATCATTTCGACCGTGACCTTGGTCCCGGGATCGAACTCGAAGATTCGGAAGGTTTCCTCGGACCAGTTGTGGTCATCTGCCACCAAGTCCGTGATGAAGCTGCCGGTTTTGCTTAGCTGCTGGGCTTCGGCGAGACGAAGGTACGATTCCTTGACCTCTGCCTCGGCCCGTTTTCGGTCGTGAATGTCAGTATTGGTTCCGTACCATTTCACGATCTGCCCCCAGTCATCCCGCATGGGGTTGGTGCGAAAAAGAAGCCATCGAAACTCTCCGTCAAATCGGCGCAACCGTGCCTCGGTTTCTCCCGGCTTGCCGGCGGCCATGATGGATTGCCAAGCACCCGAGAGAGCATTGACGTCGTCGGGATGGACCGCTACTGTCCAGCCCCAGCCCTGCAGTTTCTCCAACGGGAGTCCGACATAGTCGAGGTAGTGCTGATTCAAGAATTCTGCAGATCCGTCGGGGCGCGCAGACCATGCCAGCGTTGGGATCGTGTTGATGATCGTGTTGAGATTCCGCTCACTGGCTTCGAGCGCCTGTTCTGCAATCCGGCGCTGTGTTATGTCCTGGGCCGCGCCAAAGAACTCCGGCCTGCCATCGTGATCCCGAGTAGCGCGCGCCATCACGTGAACGAATTTGATACGGCCGTCAGGCAACAGAACCCTGAATGAGTGCTCATAATCATCAGGAGACTTCTGTCCTCTCGCCTCTACTTCGAGGACTGAAGGAATATCGTCCGGATGAATGCGAGTAAGGGTGAGTTCCATTGATACCGGCGTATCCGGATCAACCTCAAAAATACGATAAAGTTCCTTCGACCAGGTAATTTCGTTCGTATCCGGACGCCAGGAGTAAGTGCCTGTACGGCTGAGGCGTTGCCCCTCAGCAAGAAATGCCTCGCTACGAAGTAATTGTTCTTCGGCTTGCTTGCGATCCTCGATATCTGTGCTCGTGCCATACCATCTGACAATCTCACCGCGTTCGTCGCGAAACGGCTCGGCCCGATTGAGAAACCAACGATAGGCGCCATCGAAACGACGAAGGCGCCCTTCAATCTCAACCGGTTCACCAGTGGTCATAGCTGTCTGCCAATAGTTCACCATTCGATCCAGATCGTTGGGATGAATCGAGACCTTCCAACCCCAGCCTTCGGCCTGCTTCGATGTGAGACCGGTATAGTCGAGCCAGCGCTGGTTGAAAAACTCCGCAGTGCCGTCGGGACGAGCAGACCAAGCCAGCGTGGGAATCGTGTTGATGATCCGGCCCAAATTGCTCTCGTTCGATTGCAGAGCTTCTTCAGCCTTTTTACGGTCCTCGATATCCGTTAGAAGGACATACCAGTTGAGGATTTGTCCTTCCTGGTCGCGCAGGGGGAGCCCTCGCGACTGGAACCAGCGATATACACCATCGAACCTCCGAAGGCGGTGCTCGACATCAAACGGATCGCCAGTGGGCAATTTTTCGAAGGTTTCAAGTGCGAGAGGAAGATCGTCGGGATAAATCGCGTCAGTGATTTGCCACTTCCTTATTTCTTCCATATCCTTTCCGAAATACTCCAGAAGCGGCCGATTGACGACTTCGACCTCGCCAGCGGGCGACACACGTGCCACCAGGCCCGGAATACCGTTCACGATCATGCGGGCGTTGAGCTCGCTGGCACAAAGGGCTTCCTCTAGCCGCTGGCTTTCATTCTTCGTCTTTCTCGTTTTGCTGCTGCGCTTGGAAATTGGCTTTGACTGGGCCATGTTGTCAGCGCCCCGCATGGTTTGACTTTGGCCTCCTATTCTAACAATTGATTCAATTCCAGGTCTTTTTTCCAAAGCGCTCTCCGCGGTCTGACCCGGATGAACACGGCGCTCTCTTCTCTGAAGAACTTCGATGGTTCCACAGAAAAGCAATCCATTATTTGATCGTCGAATCCGATGCCGCGTTGCCACTCTTCAGTGCGCAGACACGGAAATATCCAGGCTACGCAGAGTGTTGCGATCACGCTGAGACTGCGCCAATTGGCACTGGTCTCGCCACATGGAGCCGTGACGCCATATTCACTAGGTGAGCGAACGAGCCGGCTCTCATCTTTCGCATAAGATTGCCGCGATGGAATTTCACGGTAACTTCGCTGATGCCGAGTTCTCCGCCAACCTGCTTATTGGGAAGTCCCGAGGCGACCAGTGTCATCACTTCCCGTTCGCGCGGAGTGAGCGATCCGTAACCGGCTCGCAATTGATGTAGTTCGTTTTCGCGACCGAGAACGGTCTCGCTGCGCTTGATTGCGGTTCGAATTGCGCTCAAGAGCGATTCGTCATTTATCGGCTTTATCAGAAAATCCAGCGCCCCTCCTTTCATAGCGCTGACGATCATCTCAATATCGCGAAAACCGGAGAGGAAAATGATCGGCATGGGAAAGCGCTCAGAAGCGATCTGCCGCTGGAGTGCAAGTCCGCCACAACTCGGAAGAGCTGCATCGACGATCAGACATGAGGGAACAGCGGTTCGTGGATAGGCAAGGAAATCTTGTTGAGATGCGAACGTCTCAGCTTGCCAACCTGAATTTCGAATCAGGCGCTCCAAGGAATTACGGATCGAAGGATCTGCATCGACGACAAAGACAATGGGCGAAAAGGTGTGCGACATGGGAAGACCTCCTCACATGAACCGAGTGCGCAGAATTTGTCGGGGTTCGAAGTGCTGGATCCGGGAAACTCGCCCAACTCAGTCGAGGCGCTTCGATCGCCAAATTCTGTGCGATCACATTGCCGGGGTTAGCTTGAATCGCCAGAGCCTGCTCAGCGACAACCCGATAATGACTCACTCGACGCGCAGGCGAATCCCCAATTCGGGATTTCTTTGGACTGTTTCGTGTGCCGGATTTTCTCTTTCGAGTCTGGACTGATCCCCGTGGGGAGCGATTCCAATGACTGCATGCGGCCGTCATCGACGGGACGACTCATCCAGCTTCTCAAGATCGATCTTTCTCAATCCGAAGATCCAGGCATCGATTGAAAGCGCCCCGGGGCCCACAAGTGCCAACCCGGCCCCCATGGCCACTAGGAGAATGCTGGGACCGGGATTCTGGTGGCGGAAAACGATATCGATGATGGAAACCGCCGCCGCGAGAATCCCCGCAAGTGGAGTCCATAGTCCGGCTACGAGCATCGCACCGTCTCCGATCGCCAGCACGCTGAGAATCAACGACATTGCAGGCTGATTTGCAGAGAGCCTCACGAGTCCATCGACGATGAGAAAGGCGCCTGCAACGATCCGAATGAGCAACAATCCAAGAGCTGGCCAACCACTTGCAAAATTTGAGAAAAGGCGTCGCACGGGTAACCCCAGACAACCGTACCCAAGCATGGCCCTCCCACGACAGCCCCTTCAGAGCGAAATCATGACTCTTTCGAGTCCTCAGAGCTCGATGATTCCGCGCTTCAAGCCGATCGTTGCAGCATGCGTTCGATCGTTTGCATTCAACTTGGACAGAATATTCTTAACGCGACCCTTGACCGTTTCTTCGGTAACGGAGAGCAAATCGGCGATCTGTTTGTTGGCATTTCCGGTGGCGATCAGCCGGAGCACCTCGACCTCTCCTGGGGTCAGAGGATCATCCGTTGCGTGTTCGGCCAATTCAAAACTAGCCTCAGGCGATAGGGCTTTCTTGCCGGCGTGGACCGCGCGGATCGTGCTCACCAAGTCCTTGTGCAAGGTGTTCTTTAAGAGATAAGCACACGCTCCAGCCCTGAGAGCGCGAAGCACCTGCATATCGCCGCTATACGTCGTGAGCACGATGATTCTTGCTTCAGGAAATTCACCGCGGATCGCCATTATCGCATCGAGCCCGCTCATCTCTGGCATCTGCAAATCCATCAGCGTAATGTCAGGCCTGTGGACACGGAACTGGCGAACTGCTTCGATACCACTAGATGCCTCGGCAATCAATTGCATGTCCGAATGATCAGCCAAGAGGCTCGCAATCCCCTCGCGAAAAATGGGATGGTCGTCGACCGCCAGAATTCGTATGAGAGGGGAATCCATACCCACAACCTTTAACTACGCCTGATGGGAGATACCGGCCAGCGCGCAAAGGACGCCTTCGCATAAATGTTAGCAGCCGGGATCTTCACGACAATCTCTGTGCCGACATCGACCTGGCTCCAGACTTCCAGAGTACCCTTGACAACTTTGGCTCGCTCCCGCATTCCGTGCAAGCCCCAATGACCGAGGGAACGGCCTTCGCCAAGGATACCCAAATCGATCCCTTTTCCATCATCTCTGATTCTGAGCCCTAGCTGATGTTCATCGTAGCGAATTTCAACTTCGATTCGCCGAGCATGAGCGTGGCGGATCGCGTTGCGCAGAGCCTCTGCAGCAATTCGAAACGTCTCGTCTCGAGCCTCCGGATTGAGAAGTCTGGGCTTTCCCTGAACTTCAATATGGATTTCGGGAGCCGACTCGGCAGTTAATCCACTGCGGAGTTCTTTAGCAAAACTGCTGATCGCCTGGTCGAGATCCATCCTGGCCATCGCGCCTGAACGCAACTCGTGCACAGCATCTCTGCCTTCGGTGATCGCCTCCGACGCTTGTTCGATCGCGCTGTCAATCCGACGCTTGGCCTCGTCCGGGCTCGCAGGAAGCACATTGGAAACGGTCTGAAGGCGGAGCAACAATGCGTTGAAGCTTTGCAGCAGTGTGTCGTGAAGGTCTCGCGCGATTCGGGTGCGTTCATTCACACGCGCTTCCACGCCGATATTGAATTGCCGCCGAAGCTGACGAATTCGGAATTGGTAGATCGTCCAGAGCAGCGCCAAAAAAGCAGCGACATAGAGGAAGCGGAACCATGTTGTCTGGTAGAAAAGGGGCGCAATAGAAAAACTAACGGTCGCCCCCGCATTGTTCCATACGCCATCATTGTTGGCCGCGATCACG
>JASHTH010000117.1 GCA_030040655.1 Acidobacteriaceae bacterium
TTCAGTTCCCAAGCGCATTGCGCCGGGTTATCTCGCTTATCGATGCGTCGCAGAACCGCCGAAATTGAAGTAGCCCGGCCTGGCTCATCTGCGGAATGGCTGCACTCTTCATCCGATCTCACTGTCGCGCTCACATTCACCTTTCGATCAACCGGATAGCCGTTTCAGGGCCTCAGCGCCCCTCCGCGCTGACATCCACCTTTCCCTTGAACCGGCTATAGACGAACACGATGTACGCTGCTGCGAGCAACATGCCCAGCGTCCACCACACCAGACCGACGGAGAGCGTGTGGTGTCCTGAGAGCGCGTGGCTCAAAGTGATGTTGCGGTCTTCGCCCGTGGTCGCCGGCAACAGCGTGGGATATAGCCCCCAGCAAGCGCCGGCGAGCATGAAAAAGAGATAGAAGCACGACGCCAGGAAGGCCTTCAGCGGCTGGGCAGCCTGCGCGCGGTTCCAGTACCGGATCGCTGCCAAGGATGCGACAACGCCCAGCGGAATGATGTAGGTAAACGGGTAAGCCGAGTAGTTGTTCAGCGTCGACGGGCGAACGGCGATGGTGGCGACGAGGCTGACAACGGTCAGCGTAACCAGCACAATCCAAAGCGGGCTGACCATTTGACTGGCGCGCTCCTCGAGTTCGCCCGAGGTCTTGAGCACCAGCCAAAGGGCTCCGTGCAGCGTGAGCGCGACCAGCGCCACCAGGCCGCCGATCACGGTGTACCAGTCGAGGATGCCGGGGCTCGCGCCGGGTTTCCAGTTGGTCCACAGCGGCAGGAAGAAGTAACCGTCGGCCTGCAAGGGCACGCCGCGGATCACGTTGGCCAGTGCGGCGCCATAAAAGACAGTCAACAAAGCGCTCGAAATCCCAAAGAGGCCGTCGAGCAAGGTGCGCCACACGCCCACGTCGAGATGGTTGCGCAACTCGAGGCAAACGCCGCGCGCCACCAGCAACCACAATACGATCATGAGCGGCAGATAGAAGCCGCTGAAGGCCGAGGCGTAGAGCGGCGGAAAGGCGAAGTAGAGCGTGCCGCCGCCGGCCAGCAACCAGACTTCGTTGCCGTCCCACACCGGCCCGATGGAGCGCAGCGTGGCCTGGCGCTCGGCTTCAGTGCGGACAAGGAACAGATGCAGCACGCCGACGCCGAGATCGAATCCATCGAGCACCACGTAGCCGACGATCATGATCGCAACCAGCCAGAACCAGATGAAACCCATCATGGCAAGAACCTCAGTTTGTAGTTCAAAGTTCACAGTTCGTAGTTCACAGCGGACAGCCGGCAGCTGACAGTTCACATTTCGCGTTCAAGACTTCGAAGTTCGCAGCAATTGGCCCTAATGACGATCAACGAGGCGGATCAATCCGCGTGCACTGCTTCGGCAATCCTCGCCTTCGACGCCGGGCCATGGCTGATTTCCCGGTAGACGAGCACCGTGAACAGAAGGCCGAGCAACACATAAAGACCCATGAAGCCAAGCAGGGTGAACAGACCATTCCCCGCCGAAACTGTATTCGAATAGCCCTCGCTGGTGCGCATCAGGCCGTAGATCAGCCAGGGCTGGCGGCCGAGCTCGGCCGTCATCCAGCCGGCGGTGTTGGCAATGTAAGGCAGAGGAAAGCTGAGTAGCAGCGCCCATAATGCCCAATGCGCCGTATAGAGGCGCTTGCGCCAGAGCAGAAGCGCAGCCGCAATCATAAGCAGCACGAACCAGGTCCCCAGGCCGGCCATGATGTGATAGGCGTAATAGAGCAGAGGCAGCGCGGTGGGCCACTGATCGCGTGGAATCTGATCCAACCCCTTCACCTCGGCTCGCGTCGTCCCGTAAATGAGGAAGCTCAACACATCGTTGACGACGATGGGATTGTCGATCTGCCCGGTCTCCTCGTTGGGCTGGCCGATCAGGACCATCCCCGCGCCGCTTTCAGTCTTGAAGAGGCCTTCCATGCCGGCGATGGCTGCCGGCTGGTGGCGCGCCACATATCTGCCGTGAAGATCGCCGGTGGGAAAGACGATGGCGATGGAGGAGATGACACCGGCGATAACGCCCACCTTGAGAAAGATGCGGCCGTAGGCCAAGTCGCGCCGCTCAAGCAAGTAGTAGGCACCCACGGCGGCCATCACGAACGAGCCCGTAACAACAGCGCCGGTCATATTGTGAATGTATTGCAGCAGGCCCCAGGGGTTCAGCAGCAGCTTCCAAAAGCTGTTTACCTGGAACTGTCCGCCCGTCGAGAGATCGTAGGCGACGGGATGTTGCATCCAGGCGTCCGTCACGATGATGAAGAACCCCGAGATCCACGAGCCGAGCCAGACCATCACCGCCGAGAACCAATGGAGTTTTTTCGAGAGCCGCTTTTCGCCGTAAAGGAACAGGCCCAGGAAGGCCGATTCGAGAAAAAAGCTGAATACGCCCTCCATGGCCAGCGGCTGGCCGATCACGCCGCCCGAAATCCGCGAAAAGCGGGCCCAGTTGGTGCCGAACTCGAACTCCATGGGGATGCCGGTGACCACGCCGAGAATGAAGTTGATGCCGAAGATGCGTCCCCAGAAGCGCGCGGCGCGGTCCCATTCCTCACCGCCTGTCTTCAGCGCCACCGTCTTCAGCGCCACGATGAGCAACGCCAGGCCCATGGTGAGCTGCGGAAACAGATAGTGGAACGTCACAGTAAATGCAAACTGCAGGCGATGGATCAACTCGCTGGTCATCGGGAATCTCCGGATGGGGCGGCTCGCGGAAATGAGGCATACTTCCGCCTTGTTCTGCCATGAAAGAAGAGGCGCGCAGGCCGCCGAGCAGAATTATCCGGCTGTGAGGCGGTAAAGCGAGTGATCTTTGTCACATGCAGACGTGCATGGCGGCGGCAACCTGAAACTGAGTGCCCGTGCAAGGCCGTTTTGGCACTGCCGGCATGGCGCATGGGTCGCGATCTAACATAGCAATGAGACGGTAAGGAATCGGATGCGAACGGCGATCATCGGCGGCGGAATTGTAGGATTGGCGGCGGCCTACGAGCTCGAAAGGGCGCGCGCCGCCGGCGCCACGGTTGAATACACGCTCTATGAATCAAGCTCTCGGCTGGGCGGCGTGGTGGCCAGTGAGATCGTCGATGGGGCCGTGCTTGAGCGCGGACCGGATTCTTTTTTGAGCGAAAAACCGGCGACAGCCGAGCTATGCCGCGAGCTGGGCCTGGGCGGCGAGTTGCTCGGCTCGAACGATGCGGACCGCAAAACCTACATTCTGGTCCGTAACCGCTTGATTCCCTTGCCGGATGGCCTAATGTTCCTGGTTCCTACCAAACTGGTTCCCACGGCTCTCACGCCGCTCT
>JASHTH010000862.1 GCA_030040655.1 Acidobacteriaceae bacterium
ATCATTTTCCGGTCCGCGCAGAGCTCGTCTGCCAAGCGGCGAAAAAGGCCCGCGAACTGGCCGGACCCGATTCGACGGTCTGCGTGGTCGGAGACACGCCGCGCGACATTCAGGCCGCACGCGCCAATTTCCTATCGGTGATTGCAGTCGCCACCGGCCGTTACAGCTTCGACGAGTTGCTCGAGCACAAGCCCGACGTCTGCTCCACTTCGCTGGCCGATCTGCTGGCCAGCTCCCGGAAGACGGAGTGAACGTGCGAAGTCAATCTTCGATCGCCTGGGCGAGACGCCGAGCTTGCACCCTCGCGATGTACCTGTCGACCGCGCTGGCAACGACCACCGCCATCTTTGCGCAGACGGCTACGCCCCCTTCGAACGCAAACGGGCAAGCGATTCCGGGTCCGACCGCCTCAGCGCCCGAGCCACCCAAAACAGAATCCCCGACGAAGCAGAAAGCCGGGACAGGCTCTGCGCGGGTCCCTTCAGCAGGCGACCGGCGCCGCGCCGCCAAGCTCTATCTGGCATCGACCAAGCTCTTCGACAAGAACCAGTTTGAAGCCGCCTTGGAGGGATTTGAGAAAGCCGCCGCGCTGGACCCGGCGGAGCCCGAATACCGCATGGCCGTTGTCGTGGCGCGCAGCCACGCGGTCACCGCATTGATTCAGGATGCCGTCAAGGCGCGCATGCACGAGGATGAAGCCGGCGCACGCGCCGCGTTATCCCATGCCCTGCAACTCGACCCGGCGAATCCCGAAGTCGCGATGCATCTGCGCGAGCTGGGCGACGACGCTTTGCACAGCGCCGACAAGCCGTTGTACGAGCAATCGCTCAATGAGCTCGGCGGACCGATACAGATCGCGCCGGCTGCCGGCGCACACAGCTTTCATCTTCGTTCCAGCCAACGCCAGGTGATTCAGCAGGTCTTCAAGGGATTCGGGATCGAAGCGACGGTTGACGACAGCGTGCGCTCCACTCAGGTGCGCCTGGATCTTGACGATGTCCGGTTTCGCCAAGCCATGCGCGCGTTGAGCCTGGTGACGAACACGTTCTATGTTCCGCTCGATCCGCATCGGGTCCTGGTGGCCCGCGACAGCTACCAGAATCGCCAGAACCTCGTGCCCCAGGAGCTGGAGACCATCTATCTCTCCGGCCTTACGGCCGAGGAACTGACCGAGATGGGCAACATGGCGCGCAATGTATTTGAAGCGACGCAGGTCAACGTCGATCAGTCGGCGGGCAAGATGACCATCCGCGCGCCCTATGACACGCTCGAGGCACTCAACGAGACGCTGCGCGAGCTGATCGCCGGGCGCGACCAGGTGCTGCTGGAAGTGCGCCTGATTCAGATCGCGCACACGAGCCAGCGCAACACCGGCATCCAGCCGCCGCAAACGCTGACCGCTTTCAACGTTTATGCCGAGGAGCAGCAGATCCTGAGCCAGAACGCTTCGCTGGTGCAGCAGATCATCTCGTCGGGCCTGGCTGCTCCCGGCGACACCGAAGCCATCATCGCCATCCTGATCGCGTCCGGCCAAGTGACGAGCTCGCTCTTCTCCAACGGCCTGGCGTTGTTCGGCGGCGGACTTACGCTCTCCGGCTTTTCGCCGCCCCCGATCACGGCCAATCTCAGCCTCAACTCGTCGGATTCACGCGAGCTCGACCAGATCCAGGTGCGGCTGGGCGACGGGGAGGCCGGAACCATCCGCGAAGGCGAAAAGTATCCGATAGAGACGTCATCGTATTCCAACCTTGGCACGGGAGGGCTCAACATCCCGGGGCTGAATTCGCCGGGCCTGTCGTCGTCGCTGGGCGGGCTGGCGGGCTTGGCCTCGGAACTGGGCGCCGGCGCCGAGACCACCATACCGCAGGTGCAGTATCAGGACCTGGGATTCACCCTTAAGACAACTCCCAAGGTGCTTCGCAGCGGCGAGGTCGCGCTGACGCTGGACCTGAAAATCGATTCGCTGGCCGGCACCGCGCTCAACGGCATTCCCATTCTCGACGACCAGGCCTACGCGGGCGTCGTGACCGTGCCCTCGGGCCAAGCCGTCGCGCTTCTCAGCGAGCTGGATAAAGAGCAGAGCCGCGCCATCAGCGGCGTTCCCGGAATCAGCGAGGTTCCCGGCCTGAACGACGTGACGGATATCAACAATACGAAGAATTATGCTTCGCTGCTGGTCGTCATCACTCCGCACGTGGTGCGCTCGACGCAGCCCGCCGGACGTTCGCCGATGATGCGCGTCGAGGCTGGCACGAGAAATCGATTCTTCGACTAAACGAACCCAACCATGGGCGCCCCAGGTTCGGCGCGCTTTTGTTTTGCGAGTAACCTGGGATGCCGTCCAAGAGACCCGGTTACTGCAGCGCCACTCCATCCATCTTGGCCTGGTAGTCGATGACTTGCTTCAGCGTGTCGTAAGGAGCGTTGGCCGGAACCTGGCGCCCGTTGATCATCAGCGTAGGCGTCTGCACCACGTTCAGATCCTGCGCCAGCTTCACCGATGCCTCGACCGAAGCGCCCGTCGCCGGCTCCTTGGCGCAGGCCGCAACCTTCGCCGGATCGAGGCCGGCCTTGGTCACGGCGCTGTTCAGGGTCAACGTTGTGCCGTCCGGCGTGGCCAGTCCTTCCTGCCCGTCGAAGACGGCGGAAGCAAAGTTGAAGAACGCCGAGCTGCCACCCTGCTTGGCCACGCACACACCGTACTCGGCGGCCGTCACCGCCTCAGGATGGATGCGAGCCAGCGGATAGTTCTGGAAGACGATGCGCGCCTTGGGAAAATCGACGGCGAGCTTGTCCATATTGGCCTGAGCCTCCTTGCAATGCGGGCATTGGAAGTCGGCGAACTCCAAGATCTCCAGATCCTTCGCGGCCGATCCGCGATAGGGTCCGTCGGCTTGCTGCTCCAGTTGAGTGCGGTAATCGGCGTAGGGATTGGCACCAAAGGGAATAATCTCGTCGCCGGCAATAATATGCTTGCCGTCGGGCATCACGTAGAATCCCATGCCCGCCGGTTTCTGCTTGCCGGTCTTGTCTCCGACGTAAATGACGACTTTGCTCACGCCTTCGACGGGAGTCTTGAGGATGCCCTCGACCTCCCAGACACGATTCGCGTCGTACCCCCAGCTCGCCTGCAGAAAGGAGTCCACTTCGTCTTTGGTGGGCGATGCCGCCGTGAAGTTCGCCGGGTCAGGCTTGGGGAATTCGGGGGCTTGCAGTGTCGGCGCGGGCGCGGCGGGCGCCGCGGCCGGCGCGGGCGCGGGAGGCACCTGCTGTTGCGCGGCGGCCAGCGCGGGAAACGACAGGAAGGCCAGCGCGGCGGCGCCGGCGAAAGGAACGGCTTTACGGATCAACTTGGTTCTCCTTCAATTTTCGAAGTGTTCTCGCACTTCCTAGCTTATACCTGAACCTTGACGGCGATGGGAAACCGGCGACCGCTGCCGAAAGACTTGGAAGTGACCTTGAGAACCGGCGCGGCCTGCTGGCGCTTGTACTCGGACCGCTCGACCAGACGCACCACCTGTTGGACGAGTTGAGGGTCGAATCCGTGTGCGCGAGAGATGCACTCCGGCGTTTCGTACCGCTCGACGTAGGCTTCGAGAATGGGGTCGAGAACCTCGTATGGCGGCAGCGAATCGGTATCTTTCTGGCCGGGGCGCAACTCCGCCGAAGGCGGCTTGTCGAGAATCGCCTGCGGAATCACCTCGCC
>JASHTH010000863.1 GCA_030040655.1 Acidobacteriaceae bacterium
CCACCGCTCCATTCAGCGCCGGCCGGGTGGCAACTACCGGAGGCGCAGTCACTCCTTGCGTGATGGTATAGGGAGCCGATCCAACTTCAGAGACTTTTTCAACACTCGTCGCCGCGATGGCTTTCACCGTTTCTGAGTCCTGCACATCGATCGGCGACGTGTACTTTGGCGACTTTGTCGTCGGCGTCCGGCCGTTGGTCGTGTAGTGGATTGTCGCATTCTCAGTCGAATCGGAAATCGTTACCGACTGGGGGTCGGAGTAAACTCCCGCGGGGGGGAAAAAGACCGGCGTCGCCACCAGCGGTGTAATGGTGTAGGTAGCCGAAGCGACGGCGCTCGAGTTGAAACCCTCTCCTCCGGCGATGGCTTTGAGAATTTGAATGTACTGCGAGAAGGGCAGTTCAATGGGGCCGGTGTATCGCGTCGACGCTCGATTGGGCGTTGTGCCATCCCTGGTGAAGAAGATGGCGGCGCCAGGCGTGGCATCGGTGATCCGCACCGATTGTGGCGCCGAGTAAGGCCCGCTGCGGGGATGAAAGACCGGTGTAACCGCGTTGATGATGATTTCGTATTGGGCTCTCGCCACAGCGGATGGGTTATAGTTTTCCGCGTCGGCAATGGCGCGAATCGTTTCTGTGTGCGTGACGGGAAACGGCGCGCCGTATACCTTCGACTTGGCCGCCGTGGGGGTCGTCCCATCGGTGGTGTAGTAGATGGTCGCTCCTGGCGTCATATCGGTAATCTGAACTTCCTGAGGAGTGAAATAAACCCTGCCCGGAGGCGTGATCTGCGGCGTCGCGGCAGGCGGCAGATCGATGGTGTATTTGCCTGTCTCGATGCCGCTATCCGTGTAGCCCTTGGCGATCGCGAAGGCTCGAACCGTGGTCGTACTCTGGATGGGAATCGGTTTCGTGTACACGGGCGAGTAAACGCTCAATGAGGCTCCGTGCAGCGCGTAATGGATCGTGGCCCCGGGGGTCGAGTCGGCGATTTGGACGGTAACCGGCTGGTGGTACACGCCGGCGACGGGCGAGAACGTCGGCGTGGCGGCAACCGGCGTCGTTGATTGGAACGCGAAGGCCCGGCCGACCACGCTCCCGGGCGTGAACAGGAATCCGGCAGCGAGGGCGAACAGTATTGAAGCCTTACGAAGGAGGGAGTCGCCGCTCGGTTCCGCTGCCTGGAGATGCATCGCGTCACCTCGTACCGTGGAGTCGAACCATCGCCAACTTGAATCCTAGCCGATTTTCAACTCCGTGGTTCGTGGTCCGAGGTTCAGCGGCCGACCGCGATTCGTCACAGCTTTTTTTTCGCATTCGAGGATTTCCTGTGGCGATGCCACACGAAACTGTGGCAATCTGATGTGGTATTACCACAGGAGAGCCGGCATGAGCCAATCCAAGCTTGACCTGCTGCAGGGGACGTTGGACCTGATGGTGCTGCAAACGCTTTTCGCCATGGGGACGCAGCACGGGTACGGCATTGCCCGGCGCATCGAGCAGGTGAGCGGCAACGAAGTGCTGCTGAACCAGGGCACCATCTACGCCTCGCTGGTGCGGCTGGAGCAGCGCGGCTGGATCCAATCGCAATGGGGCGTTTCCGGGAACAATCGAAGGGCGAAGTTTTATTCAATCACGACTGCCGGGCAGCGCCAGCTCGCCGAAGACTCCCGCTACTGGGAGCGGCTGACGGGCGTGATGGATCGCGTGATGGCGATGGGCAAGACGGAGGAGCCGGCATGAGCCGCGTAATCGAATCGGCGCGCCGCGCCGGCGCCCTGTTTCGAAGAAGCTCGCTCGATGCAGAGCTCGAAGACGAGCTGCAGACGCATCTCGAGATGGCGATCGAAGAGAACGTGAAACGCGGGCTGCCGGCCGAAGAGGCGCGACGGCTGGCGCTGGTGCGTTTTGGCGCTTGGAACGCGGCGAAGGACCGGCATCGCGAGGCGCGCGGCCTGGTGGAAGCCGATATTGCTTTGCAGGAGATCAAGATGGAAATTCTGCTTCAGGATTTGAAGTACACGCTGCGGACCCTGGCCCGCGAGCCGGGATTCACCCTCGTTGCGATCGTCATCCTGGCGCTGGGCATCGGAGCCAACGTCGCCGTCTTCAGCGTGGTGAACACGCTGATGCTGCGGCCGCTGCCGTTTGTCAATCCCCAACAGCTCGTGTGGATTGCGCCTCCGCCGCAGACGTGCGGGCTCTCCTGCGCGACGTATTCCACCGACGCCTACGATGAATTCCGCATGTACACGCACTCCTTTCAGGATGTGACCGGGTACTTCGCTTTTTCGAGTCCTGGCAACCTGAGCCTTTCGCTCAGCGGCGGCGCGCCGATACCGGCCACGAGCATCGATGTGATTCACAATTTCTTCCAGCTTCTTGGAGTTCATCCGGAGATGGGCCGGACGTTTACTGCCGACGATGCGCGGGACGGCGCTGCTCCTGTAATTCTGCTGACCGATGCATGGTGGAGACGGCAATTCAACGCCGATCCTGCGATTGTGGGCAAGGCGTTCGATATTAACGGCAAGCAGACGACCGTCATCGGTGTGCTGCCCAAGAGCTTCGATTTCGGAGCCGCTTTCGCGCCGGGAACGAAAGTGGACGCCATCACGCCGCTCGATCTCTACGGCCCGCCGCGCGATTGGGGCAACATCATCACCTTCATAGGGCGCATGAAGCCGGGCGTGACGCTGGCACAGGCGGTCGGTGATGCCGCGGCAGCCGCTCCGCACATGTGCTGGAACAACAAGTACCCGCAATCATGCGGTAGCTATATCAATAACGGCCAGATCGGCGTGGTCCCCGTCCCGCTGAAAGATTACATCAGCGGCAAGCTGCGCCGCTCGCTGGTGGCGCTATGGTGTGCCGTGGGCGCAATTCTGCTGATCGCCTGCGTAAACCTGTCGAACCTGATGCTGGCGCGCGCCTCGGCGCGGAGCAAGGAGTTCGCGATGCGAGGCGCGCTCGGCGCAACCCGCAGCCGGATCGTGCGCCAACTGCTCACCGAAAGTCTCTTGCTCTCCTGCGCCGGCGCGGTGCTGGGGCTGGGAATCGCCGAGGTCCTTGTGAAGTGGCTGGCTCACCAGGGAGCCCTTGCGCTGCCGCTGCTGAATGATCTGAGCATCGACGGCGAGGCGCTGGGATGGACGGTGCTGGTTGCGGTCTTCGCGGCGATCTTCTTCGGCCTGTTTCCCGGGCTACGCATCTCCGGCGGAAATCTGACTGAGGCGCTCAAGGACTCCGGCGCCGGCAGCGGTCAGAGCCGCAAGCATGAGCGGCTACGCGCCACGCTGGTGGTGACGGAAATGGCGCTGGCCTGCATTCTGCTCGTCGGCGCGGGACTGTTGCTGCGCAGCTTCCTGAAAGTGCTCGATGTCGATCTCGGCTTCCAGCCGGAGCGCGCCGCGGCCATCAAGGTGGATTACGACGATCATGTGCCAAACGACAAAGATGGAACATTGAGCGCGCAGAAGCGTAGCGTCATCTTCCAGGGCATTTTGTCTCGCGTGGAAGCGATTCCCGGTGTGCAGGCCGCGGGCATCACGGACTATCTTCCGCTCGGGCAGAATCGTGCCTGGGGAACCCCGAACCCCAAAGGGAGGAAATTCCGCAAAGGCGAGGTTTCGACCGGGCCGCTGGTCTACGTCTGCACTCCGGGTTATTTTCGCGCCATGGGCACGCGGATACGAGGACGCGATTTCACGTGGAGCGACGGGCCGAAGAGCCAGCGCGTGGTGATGATGAATCGCTCGTTCGCACAGTTCCTCGCTTCGCTTGGCATGTGGCGCGACAACGATGCGCTGGGTAAGGTGCTCGAAGGCCCCAACGGAGACGTTGTTGTCGTCGGCATCACCGACGACGTTCACGAGGAAACCGTCGAAGGCAATGCCGGCTGGCAGATTTATTACCCGTTCATTCAGGAGGGACCGGCGGGCGCGGAGCTGGTGGTGCGCACCACGCTGCCGCCGGGCACGCTGGCCGCGAGC
>JASHTH010000118.1 GCA_030040655.1 Acidobacteriaceae bacterium
AGCTGTCATACGGTACCGAAATACCTATAGCGGTAAAGGTAAGCGGAGCCTTGGTCACAGTCAGCTCGGCATTGGCGAATTTGAATCCGTAGTTCTTCGATTCAAGCCCACCGGCTGAGACCTTGATAGGCCTGGATGAATTCGCTGCCCCCGTAGGGCAAGGCGATGGGGCCAGCGTATGGGACAAATCCATTCGTAGAGACCGGGCCGCTGGCCAGGTAGTAGATTGTCGCGCCAGGGATGGCTTCGCTCAAGGTGACCGACTGCGCCGTCGTATACGTCCCGGAGGCGAGCGAAAATGCCACCGGTTCGAGTCCCGCGGTCAGGGCCACCGTGGCAGAGGCGCTTGTGCTGTAGTTGCTGTTCCCCGCGTAGCTTGCTCCCACATTATGGGTTCCGGCGCCCACTGGTGCAATGCCGGTCGCGGTCGCGGTTGCCGTCTGGGTGGGTGCCGTTAGAAGAATCGAGGCTGTGCTACTGTTCCTTGTCAGCATCGCCAGGTCCGGGACGCCTTTCGCATCGAAACCGCCTGCAACGAGTTGAAACGGACCAAGAGAGTCCTGGCTTACCTTGGGAGTCGCCACGATCTCATCGAATATGCCGTCGCCTGCTCCCAGAAGAATATCGATTTGGTCGTCATAGTTGTCCAATAGAGCTAGATCCAGTTCGCCGCCGTTGTTGAAGTCCCCGCCCGTGAGGCAATGTGTTGCGGCGGGCGCGTTGAGGGGTATAACCGACTGGCTGAACGTCCCATCTCCATTGCCAAGAAACACCAGGACGCCGATCAGGTCCAAGGCGGCGAAGTCGATCTTTCCTTCGTTTTTAAAATCTCCCACCACAATCGAATTGGGGAATTCGTCGGCCGGATTGCTGAATGTAAGAGGCGTCCCAGCGACGGTAAATGTGCCATCCCCTTTGCCGAGCAGAACTGTGAAAGTCGATCCGCCGAAGTAGTTCGCCACCACCAGGTCGGGAATGCCGTCTCCGTTAAAATCTCCGGCTGCCACCAAGCCCAGGCCAAGGTCCGGTACAAGGTTTGATCCGGCCGCCGCGAACGTCCCGTCACCCTTCCCGAGCAGGATGGTTACCCCGCCGGAACTGACATACTCGCCGACCACTGCCAGGTCCAATATTCCATCGCCGTTGAAATCGGCGGCAATCATGGTTCCGGGAATGAAGTCACCGCCGACGATGCCCTGGTTAAAAACCACACTGGTCACTGGCGAGCCGAATGTCCCATTTCCATTACCCAGGAAGACCGTCACGTAACTGACGTCGTCGGAGTTCCAACTCAGGACGGCCAGGTCCGGTTTGTCATCCCCGTTGAAATCGCCGGCCATCATGTAGGGATAGGAGTAGATACCGGTCAATTGAGTTGTCGGCCCGGTCGTGAAGGTCCCGTCGCCCTTGCCGAAAAGAATCGTGACCGAGAAAGGGCCCTGGTCGCCGTCGCTGGACCACAGGACGGCGAGATCCGGTATGCCATCCCCATTGAAATCTGCCGTCACTTCGGCGATCGGGTACTGGCCAATGGCCGGTGTCTGCGAGATGAGCCAGCCCAACCCGGGAGTACTTGTCCCCAGCGCTTGAGTTGCCAGGACGGTGTTTCCGAAACTGGTATCGACAAAAGAGACATTTCCGGTGGGTTGAGCCGGTCCGCCAAAGCCCTCCACCGTAGCGGTCAGCGAGTAGTCGCCGGGAGAACCGCCAACAGCAATCGTGGTTGTGTCGGTGTAAACCGGAGCCGGCGCTGGCCCAACAGATAGCGCTGCAACGCTCGAAACGCTGGCGGCACCGTACTTGTTTGCGACGAACTCGGCCTCGTAGCTGTGCTCCCCCGGACCGGGCACGAACTTGAAAACCGCCGTTTTGCTGCTCGTCAAGGCGGCCGTCGCCAGCAGGTGAATATCGGTACAAGACTTAGCCGTCGCATCGCAGAAATTCACCTGGCCGGTCGTCAGCGACGTAGACTCCGTCTTTACCGTGGCGATTAGTGTAACAACGGTTCCCGGCGTAACCGACGTCACCGGATTGCCCGAAGCAGTTACGGAGAGAGCCGTTGTGGTCGCTGGTTTTGCCTGAGCTACAAGCTGGATGCAAATACCGAAAGCGATCATCAAGACCGTAAGATACGATGCCGCATTTCTGCCGAAGGAAACAACAGGCAAGAGCCCCCTTTAGCTGGAGACTCTTCGAGTTACGTGAGAAAGATTGCGAAAATCGATCGACATGAAGGCGCCGCTCCATGGAAGGCAAGAAGGCAGAGTACAGCATGGTATCGTACTCCTGTCGGCGAGTCCGGATGCGGGTCTGCGCCGCCGCAGTTGCGATTCGAAAGTCTTCCTAAAATTCGAGGGATTATATGACCGTACAGATTCCCGCGTCAGTGAACAAAATAGCCCGATTTGCAGTTTCCTCAGCAGCAGGTCGATGCAGGAAGTCGAAGCTTTCAGAATCTCCAGAAATTCGTATTTCAGCAGTCCCGACGATGGCTGTTGAGCCGCGGTAACTGTTTCCCGCTGAGCCAAATCAATTACACTCAGCACTTCAGAGATTCCTCGTCTCATGCAGATCCTTCTCGAAAACGCCAC
>JASHTH010000864.1 GCA_030040655.1 Acidobacteriaceae bacterium
GGAGCCCATGGCGATTCCCGCGTCGGCCTGCGCCAGCGCAGCCGCGTCGTTGATGCCGTCGCCGACCATGCCGACGCGAAGGCCGCCTTGTTGCAGGGCGCGGATTCGCGCCAGCTTGCCGGCGGGATCGAGCGCGGCTTCGATGTCCTCGATGCCGGCCTGCCTGGCGATGGGCGCCGCCGCGGCCGCGGAGTCGCCGGTGAGCATGAGGACGCGCAGGCCGGCGAGCTTCAGCGCGGCGATGGCCCCGGCCGCATCCGGCCGCAAGGCGTCGCGAGCATCGAAAAACCCCACGACTGTGCCTTCGAGAGCCATCCATAGCCGGGTGACGCCGGGTTCAGGGGATGAAATGCCGGTCGGCATGGAGATGGCGAATTCCGAGAGCAGCGCTTCGTTGCCAAGCAGGCAGCTCTGTCCGTCGATCTTCGCCGAGACGCCGCGACCGGGCAGGATCTGCACATCCTCCGCGGGCTGCCAGTTGAGGCTGCGTTTTCGCGCGGCTTCCACCACCGCGTGAGCGAGAGGATGATTCGACCGCTCTTCCGCCGCCGCGGCGATGCGGAACAGCTTGTCCTCGTCCGGTCGATCCATCGAGAGTTGGGCGTTCTGTCCTTTCTCCTCCTTGCCCCATCCTTTCTGCATCCGCAGCAGCGCATGCGGGAAGGATGGGACGAGAATTCGAACTGCCTCCAGCGCCGGCCTTCCCACAGTGATCGTTCCCGTCTTGTCGAGCACGATGGCGTCGAGATGGGCCAGCCGCTCCATTGCCTCACCGCCTTTGAATAGAACTCCAAGCTGCGCGCCGCGGCCCACAGCGACCGTAAGCGCGGCGGGCACCGCCAGACCCATGGCGCATGGACAGGCGATGACAAGGACCGCAACCGTGTTGGCGATGGCCAGCGAGAACGCCTGCCCCGCGATGAGCCATGCCGCAAAGGTGATGACGGCCAGGGCCAGCACAATAGGGACAAAGATGGCACTGGCGCGGTCGGCGAGCCGCTCCATGGGGGCGCGCGAGCCCTGCGCCTGCTCAACCATGCGCGCAATCTGCGCGAGCACTGTGTCTTCGCCCAGCGAATGGGCGCGGCAAACCACGGCGCCGTCGTAGTTCAACGAGCCGGCCAGGACACGGCCGCCGGCTTGGCGCTCCAGCGGCGTAGATTCGCCGGTGAGCATCGACTCGTCCACTGTGGTGCGGCCCTCGACAATCTCCGCATCCACCGGGAATCGTTCGCCAGGCAGGACCAGCACCTGGTCGCCGATCGCGATCTCTTGGAGAGGAACGATCGTCTCCACGCCATCGCGAATGCGCCGCGCCGTGACCGGGCGCAAATGCGTCAGCGCATCGAGAGCGGCCAGCGCGCGGCGCTTGGCGCGCGCCTCCAGCGCTTTGCCCAGCAGAAGAAAGCCGAGAATCAGCAGCACCGCATCGAAGTAAACCTGGCGCCCAGCGGCGGGCGATAGTGTGGCATAGGCGGAGTAAGCAAATGCAACACCCGTGCCCAGCCCCACGAGCGTGTTCATGTTGGTAGTTCCGTGGCGCAGCGCGCGGACCGCGCTCAAATAGATGCCTTGCCCGGCCCAGACCATCAATGCACCGGTCACAACCAGCAGCGACCACCGCAGCGGCTCTTGAGGCAGCGCGTAGAGCCACGGTGCGGCGCGCATCAGTCCATGATCCAACGCGCCCATTTCGCCGCTCAAGGGCATGGACAGCAGCATCGCCAGTGCGCCGGCGAGCAGTGTAGCGCCGGCATTGCGGGCAATGCTCGCGGTCTCGCCGTCCGCTTCATTTCGACCTGTGGAACCGGTCGCGCGCGGCAGCACTGCGTCGTAGCCGGCGCTGCGAATCGCGTCGACGAGTTTTTGCGGCGCGGCCAGGGCAGGATTGAAGACCACGCTGGCGCGATGCGCCATGAGATCGACGCGAGCCGATTCCACTCCCTGGGTGGCTCGCAGTGCATCTTCCACATGGTGCTGGCAGGAAGCGCAGGTCATTCCCAGCACCGGCAATGTGAGCGATTCTCGAGCGGTCGCGGGCATGGATGGAACCGGATTATGTTTCCAGGCGCGCCGCGTAGCCGGCCTTTTCCAATGCGGCCAACGCCGGCTCTAGAGGAGGAGGGTTTTGCGCGGAGCTCAACCGCGCGTACCCGATGCGCACCTCGTCGACATGCACCCCGGGAGCCGACTGGAGTGCCCGGCTGACGCGCCGAACGCAAGCGCCGCAATGCATTCCCTCGATCCGCAGCGTAAACTCCGCCAAAGTCTCCCTCTTGCTTTTTGATGATACGCCGCAGCGAAAGTCGCAGTCGCGCGCTCGGCCATCCATCGAAAGTTGCAATAGTGGGTCAGCTTCCCTCAGAAGCTATCGCCCCCGAGTCTTTCTTGGGCAAATGGCGTAGGGGCTGAAGCCCGTACCCTCCAAACTGACCACTACCGAAGTTTCGCTCCACGCGCCTTGCGGCGCTATCGTGAGATTAGGGAGATGAGCAGGACGCGATGCAGCGGGAGTTTCCATTGTCGCCATTGGTCGGGGTCGGGGCCGTTATCGTGGATCGCGGGCGCGTGCTCCTTGTGAGACGCGGCACCGAGCCGCTGCGCGGCCAGTGGTCGCTGCCGGGCGGCATGGTCGAACTCGGCGAGGCGCTGACGGCTGCGCTGGTTCGCGAGGTCAGGGAAGAAACGGGATTGATGGTCGAGGCCGTCGAGCTGATCGAGCTGCTCGACCGCATCCATCGCGAGGGAGATCGCGTGCGTTTCCATTACGTGATCGCCGATTATCTGTGCAAGGTGGTTGGCGGCGTGCTGCAAGCAGCTTCGGATGCCGAAGAAGTTCGCTGGGTGGAGCGCAGCGAATGGAACAGCCACAGCGCGCTGGTTCTCGACCCTATCGCCGTGCGCGTTATCGAGAACGGATGGCAGCGCGCACGCGCGCTCGAGGGCGCTGACAAGGAGAACCGATGAGCCTTCGCCGCGTTTTTGTGCGTCTGCTGCCGGTAATTGTCGTTCTTGCCGTCGTCGCTGGCAGTGTGTTTTGGTTTCGCCCCGTCGAATGCACGTGGGAGCTGCTTTATCTCCACATGGCTCTGACCGGAATCCACAGCCGCTTCACCGTCGTCGACGGAATTCGCATCCACTACGACGTCACTGGACCAGCCGGCGGGCCACCCGTGGTGCTCGTCCACGGACTGGGCGGCCGCGCCGAAGATTGGGTCAACCTTGCGCCCTATCTTTCCCGCGCCGGTTATCGCGTTTATATGCCCGACCTGCCCGGATATGGCCGCAGCGCCGAGCCCGAGGACTTTTCCTACTCGGTCCCCGATGAAGCCGGCGCCGTGATTGCCTTCATGGATGTGATGGGGCTCAAGCAAGTGGACCTGGGCGGATGGTCGATGGGCGGCTGGATTGTGCAGTGGATTGCGGATCGGCATGCGGAGAGAGTGAACCGGCTCATGCTGTTCGACTCTGCCGGGATCTACGAGAAACCCGCGTGGAACACGGCTCTTTTCACGCCCCAGAGCGCGGCTGAGATCGATCAGCTTGACGCGCTGCTGATGCCGCACCCGCCCAAGGTGCCGGGATTTGTCGCCGCCGACATTCTGCGCATCTCCCGCAACCATGCGTGGGTGATTCATCGCGCGCTCGATTCCATGCTGACCGGCCGCGACGCCACCGACAAGATGTTGCCGGAGCTCAAGATGCCGGTGCTCATCGTTTGGGGCGCCGTGGACCACATCACGCCCGTCGACCAGGCCGACACCATTCATCGCCTGGTTCGGCAGTCGCAGCTGGATGTCATCCCCGGCTGCGGCCATCTGGCTGCGGAACAATGCACGCCACAGATCGGGCCCCGGGTGGTGGAATTCCTGAAACAGTGATGTTTCAGCTCGCCGCTCCCGCCGCAAGAACACGCTCGGGAATGCGCGTCGACTGCGCGATCCAACCCATGAGGTTTGGAAACAACGCAACCGCATAGGGCGCGACAGTTCGACCGGCGCCGGCGACCAGGGCTTGCGAAAGGCGCGTCGAAAGCGACATCGAGCGGCGCAGATGCCGCTTCAATTCCTTCTGGTATTCGCCGGCGGTGCTCCCGGCGAGGAACATCCGCGTCGCGAGTGCGCCGCTGTGCAGAGCGATCGACATGCCGTCGCCGGTGAAGGAAGAGATCACCGCCGCCTGATCGCCCAGGCGCCACAATTCATCGGCCGGCGACGCAACGTAGCCGTAAGGAATGGGAAAGATTGCCAAAGCCCGATCCCACAGCGCGGTCGCGCCCTGCAGCCGAAGCCCGAGGTGCCGGTTTTCTTTTTTCAGATTTTTCAGCAAGCCCGGCCAACCACCCTCTTCGCGCAACCGAGCGCGCCGCACCACCAGGCACAGATTGGCCGCATCGTTTTCAATCAACGAAAGCCCGCCATATCCGCCAGCGAACAGAAATAGCTCCATGGCGTTGCGCAGCGCGTCGGTCTGCTGCGGAGCGAGCCGCCAATGCAGCTTGAACCCGACAAGATCGCCCTGTGCGCCACGCTTGCGCTCCCATCCGCAAAGATCATGCTTGCCGCTGGCAAGAAACACCGCCGAAGCGCGCCACAAGCCGCTGTTACGGAGCTGCGCCTGCCATTGGCTTCCGTCTCTCGATAGCCGATCGACGCAAACGCCGCGCACAACCCGGCATCCGCTTGCTTCTGCACGCGCCAGCAGCGCCTCGTCCAGCGCAAAGCGCGAAAGCGAAAGCGCCGTGAACGGCAGCAGCGCTTCCACGAGGGCGGTCTTCGAAGCCAGCCGCACGATGCGGATGGTCCTCGCGCCGAGGGCGAGCGGCTCGACGCCGGCGGCGCGAAGATATTCGACAGCTTCGCAGCTCAAGAACTCACCGCACACCTTGTGATGGGCGGCGCGCTCCTTTTCGAGAAGGACAACTTCGCGGCCGGCCGCAGCCAGGCGCAGAGCCGCCATCGACCCCGCCGGGCCCCCGCCGACGACGAGATGACCGGTGGCGCGTGGGTCGCCGCTCATTGCAGTTTTCTCCGTTCCACGCAGAGCCGTCCCGGCTTGAACGGGCGCACGCGAAGAGACCCGCCGCCGATGGCGGCGGTCCGGCACATTCGATGCCAATCCTCGGGCACGAACGATCGGGCGATGGAGATCGCTCCATCGTGCTGCACAGAAGGATGCAACCGCGCCAGCTTCGATCCGATGCGAAATGCGTGATACGAGATGGCGCCGCGGGAAAGATCGTTGATCAACCAGCCGGCCCGTGCGTGCCGCTCCATCCAGCGGAGAAAGCGCACGATCTCGCCTTCGGAAAGATGATGCGTAAAAAGGGAACTGACGACAAGATGCACGGGCTTTGGCGGCGTGTAGTCGAATACGTCGGCATTCACCCATTCGATGCGGCTGGTTGCAGGCGTGGCTTCGGCCGCAATCTCTGTCGTGTATGGGCTCAGGTCGAGGCCGGTCAGCGCGGCCTTGACTCCGCGCGACTCGAACCAGCGCTCGATCTCGCGCAATCCGTCTCCGTAGCCGCAGCCGACGTCGAGAACGCGGATTGGCTCGTCGAGCTTCGCCAGGCCATCCTTGAGCGAGTCGAGCCAATGGCGCAGCGGACGGTGCGCCAGCGTCCAGCGGTTGGTTCTTGCCAGATCGCGCAAGTAGCTACGCAACTCGTCCCGGTCGGAAAGTTCCTCGAGCAGCTCGCTGAGCTGCGCGCGCTCATGAAAATCGGGCGGGTTAGGCGCCATGGAAAAGCATGGTTTCTGCGGTTAGGCCTGGCCCGAACGACATCGCGCACCCAAGCTGGCCCGGCTGCGCCTCGCGCAGAATCTGCTCGAGCACGAACATCACGGTCGCCGAGGACATGTTGCCGAACTGCGCCAGAACGCGGCGTGAGTAGCGGAGCGCATCCGGGCACAGTTCGAGATTTTTCTCGACCGCATCGAGGATCGACCGGCCGCCGGGGTGAACGGCCCACAGATCGAAACGGCGCGGATCCGTGCCGCGAGTCACCTCGAGTCCGTGTTCCTTCAGGGCGTTGCCGAGTTCGCCCGGGACCTGTCCCGAAAGCTGCATATCGAAGCCGAGCCCGCGAATGCGCCAGGTGATGAGGTGGCTGGTGTTCGGAATGGTAAGCGCGAGAAAACTGTCGATCGCGAGTCCTCTCGGCTCTGCGCTCACCAGGCACGCGGCGCAACCGTCGGCAAAGACGAGGAACGAGAGCACCTGCTCGAGGTCGTCGGTCTCCTGCAGGTGCAGCGTGCAGAGTTCGAGGTTGAGCACGAGAACGCGCGCATCCGGCGCGGAGCGCACGATATGCCGCGCGGCTTTGAGCGCGTTGATGGCCGCATAGCAGCCCATAAAACCGATGATGGTTCGCTCGACGGACGTGTCGAGCCCGAGATGATCGATGATGTCGAAGTCCAGCCCCGGCGCGTAGAGCCCCGTGCAGGAAGTGACGATCACATGGGTAATGTTGCGGCGCTCGTCTTCGGTCACGCGCAACTTGTTGAGCGCGCACTGCGCCAGCCTCGGGGCAAATCGCTCGAAGAGCTGCATGCGGCGCGCGGTGTCGGGAAAGCGGCCGCGAACGTAAAGCTGCTCGGCGTCTTTCCACGCGCCGTCTTCGGTTGCGATGGGCTCGATGAAGGAATAGCGATGCTCGATGGCCGACAGGCGCACCATGCGACGAAAGAGATTGCGCGTGGTGCCCTCGGGAAGCAGCGTGGTCGCAAAATCGATGAACGGCCGGTGGACATCGTGTGGCGGCGCGGCGCCGGCGATGCGGTTGATGTACGCGGTGGTCATCGAGCCGGCCTCCCGTGCAACGATTTTTGCACAGAATTCATTGTCAATCCGCGCGGCGGACTTTGTGTCATGGAAATGTCATTGTTCCATCACGCGGACCGGCGGCGCGCGATGGGATTCAATCGCCAATGCGCGGTCCGCTCAGGAGGTGAGGAATTCGAGAGCGGCGCGTGGTTTCGCACCGCCAAGACGGTCTGCTCGATGGCACGCACCAACGTCGCAGGCTGATAGAGATGAATCTCGTGGCCGCTGCCCGTTGCGGTCACGTGGACTGTGTTGGAACTGAGAAAGTCGAGGCAATCGGACGCGCTCTTGCGAGCCGCGCAGTCCGCCTTGCTGCCGGCGGGATCGCTGGCAACAACCATCACCGGAAGCGCGCCGAGCGGAGGAGCGGCGCCGCCTTTGGCCTGCTCGAATTCGCGAAGGAATTCCTTGCGCCAGGAGAGCATCAAAGCGGGGGTGGTCTTCTGCGGGTCGAAACTCCGCCAGTAGCGGGTGTCGAGCCAAAGGCGCTCCCGGCGCAGGCCGGGCGGGAGCCGATCGAAAGGATCGTCTTCGCTGGTCGGCGCCGAGCCCTTGGCGCTGGCGGGAAGCGGATAGATCGAACGGACTTGATCCTCGGTAAGGTTCCACAGGAGACCGACGTTGTTTTTCACGACCAGGCCGACGTGGCTGCTGCTGTTGGTAAAGACGAGAGCGGAGACTGCGGGATAAGCGTGCTGGTAGGCCTGGATGTAGATGCCACCGATGGATGCGCCGACCAGGATGAAGGGCGGCTGTTCTCCGGCGGCGGCGAGGAGCGCGTGGAGATCGGATAGGGTCTGCTCGACGGTTTCGTCGGCGGGTCCTGAGTCGCTCCAGCCAAGGCCGGCGCGGTCGTAGGAGCAGACGCGGGTGGTTGCCGCGATGGTCGGCTGAACGAGCGACCAGTCGATGGAATAGGCGCCGCCGCCGGCGACGAGGACGACGGTAGGGCTGCCGGTGCCGGTGCAGTCGATGTGCAGCCTGCGGCCGCCGATGTCGATGAGACGACCGGGCGGCGGGTAGCCGGATCGCGCGGCTGCCGCGTCGCCGGAGAGCGCTTGCTTCTGCCGGGTGCTCTGCCAAGATGCGATGGCGATCAGCGCCAGCGCGAGAAGAATGGCGATGATGCTGAGAATTCGTACGCGCAGGGAAAGTCCCATCCAGCCCATGGCGAATACTCCGTACTTCAGCCGAATATAGACGAGATTGCGCGACGTCCGCTGGTGAAAATCGCCTGAATCGAGCGGTTTTCGCGCCGATAGGAGAGATTCTCTCAGGGTGTGCTTCAGACCACGCGCTGCACGCCGGGCAGGCGAACGAAGGGGTCCGCGACGAGCCAGGATGCGATGCATGCCAGAGAGCCGAGCGCGGCGAATTTGACGAGGGCGGGGGCCTGCCATGGGCGCAGCAGCAGCGCCAGCCCAACGACGAAGAGCGGGTGAAGGATATAGACGGCGTAGGCGCGCCGATTGAGCCAGGCCCAGAACGCCGATGGCCGGTTCATGTGTTCGCGGAAGAGGAGCAGCCACCCGGCGATCAGGCCCCAGGCGACAAAGGGGTCCCAGAACGCATAGAAGATGGCCGCCCAGGAGAAACCGCTGGAGAAATTAACCGCGGGTGCGCCGTGCCGCGAAACAGCGACCGCGATGAAAATGGCCACAGGCAGACCCGGCCAGGCGATGCCGAGCGCGATCACCCACGGCCGGACGTTCTTCCATGCGAGCCGGCGCAGCCAGTCGTGGCGCCACGCGGCAATGCCGACAGCGAAGAGAAAAATGTAGCTGGAAAAATAGCCGAGCTGCAGTCCAAAGACATTTTTGCCGACCGGTACGAACTGGCGAATGGCGAGCGCCGCGGCTCCGACGACGATTGCGCTCCCCACCCACCATCGCCGCGCCGGTACGGGCCGTAGAGTCCGCTCCGCGCCCGCGAGGGGCTTTCGCAGCGCGGCTCGCCAAATGCAATAAAGCAGGCTGAAGATCAGCAGAGCCTGCGCGAACCAGAGCGGACCGGTGATGATCTCCTGGTGTCGCCAGATCCAGACAATCGTCGGCCAGAAGCCGCGGCCTTGTGAAGCCGTAACCACGGCCGCGGTTACCGGCCCGAGAATCACGATAAATGCCAGCAGCGGCAAGCCGAGGCGCAGAAAGCGATCGCCGATGAACCAGGCGTAGCCTTTGCGTTCCAGCGAGCGGGGCGTAAAGTAGCCGGCAAGGAAAAAGAAAAGGCCCATGAAATAGGCCTGGTTGGTGGCTACGAAGAGCGTCAGCAGGAGGCTCGGCAACTTTGGTGACGGGTTCAGCTCGTGATAGAACCAGCCGCCGGACGCGCCATAAGTGATGGCGCTGTGATGCAGGACGACCAGCACGGTCATCAGCGTCCGCAGGCGATCGATGTATAGATCGCGCTGCGGGGTCAACGACTGAGCGGGCGCAGATGGAGCCACTGCCGGCGATGTTGACATGCGGACTCCGGCGATGAAACGCAGGATCAGTATTTCACGATGGCCGCAAACGAATCCGGCTTGAGGCTGGCCCCGCCAACCAGCGCGCCGTCGATTTCGTCCTGGCTCATCAGCGCCGTAGCATTGTCGGGCTTCACGCTGCCGCCATAGAGAATGCGCATGCCGGCGGCGACGGCATCGCCGAAAAGCTTTGCCACTTCGGCACGGACGATTTTGTGCGCATCGACGGCGATCTGGGGCGTGGCGGTTCTGCCCGTGCCGATGGCCCATACCGGCTCGTAGGCGATGACGATGGATGCGACGACCTCGGCGGCAAGTCCGGTGACGCCGGCAAAGCCTCCCGTCACCTGCCTTCGAAGCACGCTTTCCGTCTTTCCGGCTTCGCGCTCTCCGAGCACCTCGCCGATGCAAACCACCGGGACGAGGCCGTGCTTGAGCGCGGTGTGCAGCTTTTTGTTGACGATTTCGTCGGTCTCGGCGAAGTACTGTCGCCGCTCGGAGTGGCCGATGAGCGTATGCGTCCCGCCCACGGCTCTCACTTGCCACACCGAAGTCTCGCCGGTGTAAGCGCCCTCCTCGGCGAAATGGATGTTCTGTGCGCCGACGGCGATCTGTGAGCCGCGCAAGGCCTCGACAACGGCCGGCAGCAGCACCGGCGAAGGGAAGAGCGCGATCTCGTCGCGGGTATGGCCGGCCACGAGCGGTAGAAACGCATCGACAAACGTTCGGGCTTCGGCAGGGGTTTTGTACATCTTCCAGTTGGCGGCAATCAGTTTTCTGCGGGGCATGAGTTCTCCGCGTTCGATTCTATTGGATGGAATGGATGCAATAGGGTGATGGAGAGCACTGGTCAGCGGCCTTCAAAGTCAGGCACGGGAACGGCGCGCTTCTCCGGTTTCAAAGCGAACCAGTGTAAAATATGACCATAGTCAGTGACTATGGGAGGATGCCTATGGCGACCACCATTCCCGCCGGAGAATTCAAGGCCAAGTGCTTGAAACTGCTGGATCAAGTGGCCCAGAAGCACGAGACCCTCATTATCACGAAGCGCGGAAAGCCCGTGGTGGAGGTGCGGCCGGTTTCGGAACCGGGCGATTTCGTCGGTTCCATGCGCGGCACCGGCGAGATACTCGGAGACATTATTTCCCCGATCGATGTTGAATGGGAGGCCATGAAGTGAGCGCAGCGACGACGGACCCTGCGCGAGGCTCTCTGCTGCTCGACACTCATGTAGTCCTATGGGCGACGTTCGACGAAGCGCGCCTGGGTCATCAGGCTGAGAAGGCCATCAATCTGGCGTCACGAGAAGACCGGATATTCATCTCCGCAATTACTCCCTGGGAGATAGGATTGCTCGCAAGCAAGAGGCGAATCAATCTGCATCGCGAGTTGGCGGAGTGGGTTCGAAGCGCTCTCGCAAAACCCGGCGTGCGCTTGGCCCCATTGGAGCCGGAAATCGCCGTTGCGTGTTCCAATCTGCCT
>JASHTH010000865.1 GCA_030040655.1 Acidobacteriaceae bacterium
TGTCGAAATGCATGGAACTTGGAATGGCCGGTGCGACTGTGTTTCGGGGCATTGAAGGGTACGGCGCGAGTACGAGAATTCACCACAGCAGCCATTGGAAGTTCTCGAAAGATGCACCGATCATGCTGACAGTTATAGACAAGGAAGAACAGATCGAAAAACTGATTCCGCACCTTGACGCAATGGTTGAAGAGGGCTTGGTCGCGATGTCCCGCGTCGAGGTGATCCGCTATTCGCGCGCTGCGGAAAAGACACACGAGACGCCCTCGGGAAGAGCGTAATGACTGCCGATCTAACAATTCCGGAAACCAACGAATCCACCCATCATGGCGGAAGCCCACCGACTGCTGAATCCCTACGGATGGACGGCGCCCCCCGCTTGTTGCGGCTTGCCGATCTGGCTCAGGAACTTGGCGCTGAGCCTATCGAAGAAGAAGCTCGCGAGCTGGCGACGCGAGTCTCTGAAGGACGGTTCTATGTCGCTTGCGTTGGTCAGTTCAAGCGCGGCAAATCCACGCTGCTCAACGCGCTTGTTGGCTATCAAGTTGTCCCGACCGGCTTTGTTCCGGTCACTGCGGTCCCAACCGTGATTCGATTTGGCGACAAACTGCGCGCGCGCATTCGCCTGCGAGACGGGTCCTGGCGCGATATTGCGATGGCCGACCTGAAGGAATTCGTGACCGAAGAGCGAAACCCCGAGAACAAAAAGGCGGTGGAAGGCGCGGAAGTCTTCGTACCGAGCCCTTTGCTGTCGTCGGGAATGTGTTTTGTGGACACGCCCGGTCTGGGCTCTGTATTCACTGGAAATACGGCGACCACACAGGCGTTCATTCCACACATTGATGCGGCATTGGTGGTGGTCGGAGCCGATCCGCCGATCGCTGGCGAAGAATTAACGCTGGTAGAAGCGGTTGGCAAGCAAGTTCAGGATTTGATCCTGGTGATCAACAAGGCCGATCGCACCAGCGATCCGGAGCGCGCTGCGGCGGCGAAGTTCACGCGCGAGATCCTCGAAAAGCGGCTGCATCGCCCGATGGGCGAGGTTTTTGAGGTGAGTGCCGTAGAACGGATGGAAGATCGTGGTCCTTTGCGGGATTGGGAAAAGCTGCAGGCGAGCCTGGAACACCTCGTCGATGACTCGGGCGCAAATCTCGTTCGTGCCGCTTGCGATCGCGGGCTTCAGCGCTTGAGTGAGCAGCTGCTCGCGGTCATAAGCGAGGACCGTGATGCGCTCGAGCGGCCTATCGAAGAATCCGAACGGCGCATTGAACTCATGAAACAGACCATCAACGAGGCTGAGCGCTCCATGCGCGAGCTGAATTTTCTGTTCATGGCGGAGCAGCATCATATCTCGGATCTCTTCGGCGACAGACACAGAGATTTCTTTAATTCCGCGTGGTCCGAATCTGAAGCGGAATTCAATAATGAGCTGTTGTCCGTACGCCGCGGCTTTGGCCCACATTATCGACAGCGCGTAATGCACTTGGCCCAGGAGATATCGAGCCGAAAGATTATGCCCTGGCTCAAACCGGAGCAAGATGAGGGCGAGCGTCAATATCGAGCTGTGGCCCTTCGCTTCGTGGACATGGGAAATAACTTTCTGAAGAAGCTTGCGGATGCCGGCCTAAGCGAACTTACGCGAATGCCCCACGCACTCGATCCGGAGAAAGGCTTCCGCGTACGCTCCCGGTTCACTTTCGAGAAATTCATTACAACTGCTGAACCCCCGTCGCCTCTGCGCTGGCTTGCCGATGTCGTTTTGCCGCTTGTGGGCGCACGCAAGATGATCACGAACGAGGCTCGGGAATTTCTGCGGCATCTCTTGGAAACGAACAGTGCGCGCGTGCAGAACGACGTTCTGAATCGCATTCAGGAAAGCAGGGATCGCTTGGAGGTCGAGATACGGAAGTTGCTGCACGAAATCAGCCGCATCGCAGAACAGGCGCTTGAGCGGGCACGAAAGGTTAAAGAAGAGGGTACGCCAGCCGTACAGTCGGCAATTGAGCGACTCAACCGGATAGAACGGGAGGTTTCGGCACTCGCCTAATACCGTCCAGTCGCGGGATGCAAAAGGCGAAGAAACGAGTGTTGGAGTCCACTCTCAATGGCCCCTGCATCTCAAGGGGAAGATGACTCCTACGAGATTGGAACTCGGAGGAGCACATTGCCGGCAGAGACCGCAAATCCGCGGATACGTCAGCACGAGACGCAACGACATCGTTCGTCTGGATTCGATTCAGTCGACGAGTCTAAGGCGTTTCGGAGCATCCTCTTTCTGGAGGATGCGGTTGGTGCGAGTGCGCCGAGCCCGGGGCCGCCTGAATACTTCCGGGATCTGAACCTTGACCAGATTGTCGACTCAATCACCGCAGGCCGTGACGAGTACAACCTGAAACCTCTGTTTTGCACACCCCTCGTGACGATCGATGCGATCCACTATCGGCAGGAGGTGTTTCGCGATCTCGAAGTTCCGAGGCATTACGACCCAATTCAGTCGTTTGCAGCCGCGATGCGGCAGATGCGCTCTTATATCACCCAGGCGGAAAAGTCCTACTACAAATACCAGAAGAATGCGCTGTTCTTACGTGCCGTCGAGCTTTACCGCTCGGCAGTATCGCGTCTGGCCGCTGATTCATCATCTGCGACCTACCAGTCGCGAGGCTTTCGAGGGCTGTCCGACTACCTGTCCTGCTACACCGAATCAGGTGGTTTTCGCCTGCTCGCAAACGAAGCAGAGAGTCTGCGATCGGGTCTCAGCTCGATCCGATATGCCCTTCATGTCAATGGCAGGCGCCTTACCGTCGGCCAATGTGGAGACGAACCAGATCTAAGCACAGAAGTTTTGCGA
>JASHTH010000866.1 GCA_030040655.1 Acidobacteriaceae bacterium
CAGCATCGCCATGAGCGCGGTGTATCCGGCCCGGCAGCGGCCATACGAGTAGAAGATGTCTGGCATGTACGATCGGCCTTCCACGCCGCCAATCATTCCTCGCGGCGAGTTCAAATCCGCCTCCAGGCGCTGCTCCAAGATATCCAGGCTCGCGTTTGTCTTCGATCCTGCGTCGGTCAAGCCGTAATAGAGTGGAAGTTCAACCGTGCACCTTCCGTCGCCTTCTTTCAGGTCGGCATGAAACTTGCCGTCTTCCTCGATCGCTCCGAAATAACAGTCGCGCGAGGCATCCCACCATTGGGTGATATAGAGCGACTTCAGCTGATCTGCCTTGCGCTCGAACTCTGCGGCAGCACTCAATCGGTTCCTCGCACGCTCCATGGCGGCGTACCCGCGATAGGCGGCGTATTGCGCCGCGATCAGATCGGATCCCACCATTACCTGGCTCTGCAGGTCCTCGTCGTACGTAGCAATCCCCATGTGGCCGTCGGAGGGCAGATGCTCAAGCAGACCGTCGTGCCTGCGGCTCCATGCGGCCACGTAATCGGTCACGGTATGCCGGTAGAAATTCAAAAAGACATCGGCAAGATAGGCACCGTTTCGCGACCACAGCCATTGCCGGTAACAGGCATCCACGACATCGAAGCTGGCCGGCAGGTCATACCAGAAGTCGTGATCGTTGTTGTAGTCCACCGGGGCCGGTAGGTTGTCGCGTGTGATCTCCCACCAGGTGCACCACTTCTTCGACGCCGAAATGTTTGCCGCAAAGCGGCGCAGCATGTTCAGGGTTCTCGCGCCAAGGCCGAGAAATTGGGCTCCGGTACTCTGATGCGAGACGTCGCGCATGCAAAACGCATCCCGCCCCGGCAATGCCGCCTCATACCACGGTCCAATCGATCCGTCCATCCGGGCGTAGGCCATGGCCTGCGACTTGGCCCATCGGAAGCCGTCGACGAGTTTCGCGTCAGACGATTCAAACTCGACTGCGGCCTCCGGCTGTTGGTAAGTTTGGCCGCCGGGGACCAGCCGTCCAGGAAGAGAGGAAAGCAAACCATGAGAAAGCGAGGATTCCCTGGAAATGGCGCCGGGTGCGGTGGCCGCAATGCCGAGGGCGGCGAAGAGGAATTGCCTTCTGGTCGTTGCTGGGCTCTTGCTCATGCCGAAGGAAAGATAAGTCTTGCTTGCTCTATCGAGCTCGTGGAGCCTGCAGGACAAAGAGCAGGCGAGGAAGCGTCCGGTCCCATGCTGGGCATCATGCCGCGTGGGACCGGACCGCTAGGAGGCAATCCGCAGTTGCGGACTAAAAGGAAAGAACCAATCCGAGCTGCCCCTGGCGCGGCAGATAGTCGCTGGTGATCCTGCCGAAGTTCGAGTCCGTCACGCCCGTGTCCGGTGTCTGGAGGTTGACCTGGTTGAAAATGTTGAAGAACTGGGCCTGGAATTGCAACTGCATGCGCTCAGTCGGGTGGATCGCCTTGCCAAAGGACATATCCCAACTCTGGTAGCGCGGTCCGTAGCCATTGCCCTCCGCGACACTGTCGTTGCCGAAGACGAATCCGGCCGGCTGCGAGAAGCAGCCCGTATCGAACCACTCCAAAGTGGTGTGCGGATTGACGGCTACCGGGCAGTCGTAATTCGCGCGCTGTCCGCTGTTTTGGCCCAGCAGGTTGCCACTGCTCGCCGTTACCAGCAGGGGCGCGCCGGAACGGAACCAGGTGACGCCGCTGATCGACCACCCGCCCAGAACGGCGTCTTCAGCGGAAGAGATCGAGTTGGCGAACCTTTGCCCGCGGCCGAACGGCAGCGTGTAGACATAGGTGAGGGTGAGGGTCTGCGGGTAATTGGCATGGTGCCAACCCGCCGTATCCAGGTACTGCTTCATGTCGTAGGAGTCGAGTTGGTTGGAGTAGTTATCCATCAGCTTCGACCAGGTGTAGGCCCCGGTGAAGGTCAGGTTCGCTCCGGTGCGCCGCTCGAACACAAGCTCGCCGGCGTTGTAGTGCGACCTGGCTCCGCTGTTGCGGAAATCCAGGGTGGAGACACCCGGAGCAAGGCTGTAATACGGCATGCATTCCGGAAAGTTCGGATATTCTGTCGTGCCGTATTGGGCTTGCAGCTGGGCGTACGTCGGACCCTCGGTAAACGACGTCGGGTTGCACTGGTTGAGTTGCCAATCGTTATAGAGATAGGCGCCTTTCGTGCCCACGTATGCGGCATGGAGGGCCATGTTCGCGCCGAGTTGCCTCTCGATGCTCACGTTCCAGTTTTCGGCCTGGCTCTGGCGAAAGTTGCTGGCCACCTCATAAACGCCGAATCCGGTCGGCGATGCGATGGCCCCACCCGGTGTCACCGAGAAAGGAACCAGCGGCTGGTAGACCGGCGATCCGGAGGTCGAATTGCCCGGCAGGCCGTTGGCCAGGATGAGCGAGCCGCAATTCGAGTACTTGGCAGGATTGGGATTAACATTCCCCGATGCGCCCGTATAGGGGGTCAGGCAGTTGTTCAGGGTCGCGGCGTTGTTTTCCATGTCCAGTTCCGGGAAGTTCCGTTCCAGCGTGCCGCCGTCGGCGCCGAAGTTGCCGTTGAAGTAGCTCACCCCAAACGCGGCGCGGATTGCCGTCTTGCCGTTGTCGGGCGTGTAGGCGACGCCCAGGCGCGGCGCGACATTGCCAAAATAGGTGTTCACATTGGGGCCCCGGTTGCTCGACGACGCCACCTGAATCAGACCGGCATCCGGACCCGTGGTGACAAAGTTGCTCTGCAGGTTCTTGGTGTCCACGGGGTGCGTGTAGATGTCGTAGCGGAGACCGAGGTTAAGCGTGACCTTGTTGGTCAACCGGAAGTCGTCCTGCGCGAACTCCCCGAATTCGTTGGTCCGCGTGTTGGGCTTGTCGAAGAAATGGTCGCGGGCGACGCCTGCCCCCTGGCAACTGCCACCGTTGCCAAGAGCGCCCACCAGCCAGTCGGCGATGGCCGCGCCGTTGGTGCCCGTTCCCGCGTAGTTGCCGGTGGCGCAGAATTGCCCACGGGGATCGTTCTGCGCGTTGAAGACGCGTGCCTGGATGGGATTGATCGCAATGCCGACCTTCAGGTTGTGGCGGCCATGCACAAACGTGAACGCATCGTTGAACTGGTAAATGTTGGAAACTCTGCCCACGGTTTGCGGTAACCAGCCTCCGTCTCCAGTGCCCTCGAACCCGTTGATGTTGACTTGAGCAATGCCGCTGGTATCCGGGTAGGCGGCGATGTTGCCGTTCGGAACGCCCAGCGTATTATTCTCATCCGGATACTGCGCGTAGGCGGCCGTGTAGTCAGCGGTAGAGTAGCGGCTGTAGCCAAGACGCAACTGATTGATCATGGTGCCGTTACTGCCGAAGGTGTGGTCCCAGCCCAGAACATTGTTGCTGAGCTGGTTGGTGTTTTCTGCGTCGCCGCCATTCATGAAGGGGTTCGGGCTCGTGTCGGCGCCAAAATACAACGGCTGGGTTTGGTGCCGAATGCTATACCCAAAGCGGGCAAAGAAGCGGTCGCTCTGCGAGAACGCCCAATCGACGCGTGCGTCTTCCTGCGGCATGGATGCATCGTTGATCAGCACCTGGGTGGCGTTGTTGACTGCCCCCGAAAGGTTGGGCAACGGCCACACCGAGGAACTGAAGAAGGCCGCCGCAATGGGGCTGATGTCCGACGCAGGAACTGTGTCGTAGGTTCCGGCAACCGTAACTGCCGAACTGGCCGTGCATTTTTGCGGATTCACCGCGCCGTTGGCCTTGGCACTGTAATAGCACGCCATGGCGTTGGTGATCGGGCCGGCGCCGTTCACGTCGAACGCCGAGAGATTTCCGCTGCGGGCCGCCGCCGTGGGCGAGCTCTGTAAGCCCGAGGAACCCGTGGCCAGCTTGAGCCACTGCAAATCCGCTGCAAAGAACAGCTTGTTCCGGATGATCGGGCCTTCCACTTCGCCGCCAAACATGTTGTAGTGGAACGGCGGGTTCACTTTGCTGAAGTAGTCGGGCTCGTTGAAGTCCGTGTTGCGGTTGTACTCAAAGACCTGGCCGTGAAACCTGTTGGTCCCCGTCTTGGTGGTGATGTTGGACACCTGCGCGCCGAAGGTGCCGTATTCGGCGGTCGGATCGCTGGTCTCCAGTTTCATTTCGCCGATAAAGTCGAATGGAATCTGGAGCCCCTGATATCCGTTCTCCAATTCAACGTCGCTTACGCCATCCACGAGGTAGAGATTCGACTCGAATGGAAAGCCGTTTGTTTCGGTGTAGGCGCCGCCGCCGCCGCCTCCCGGCGCCGTCGTCGCGGCCGTGGACGAATCTTCGCCATTGCCCGCACCCCATGCCGTCGGCGTGGATCCGGGAGCGAGTTGCATCAGCATCTGCGGGCTTCTCCCGTTGATGGGCAGGTTATCGATTTGCGTCGAGTCGAGCGTGGTGCCAAGGTCTGAGGTCGTGGTTTCAACGAGCGGCGTCGTGCCGGCCACCGTGACCTGTTCGTTCACGGCCCCAAGCGAAAGCGAAATATCGACGCGCGTCTCCTGCTCCACGTTCACCCGGTTGTGCCTTGAGATTTCGGTCTTGAAGCCCCGGGCTTCGACCGTAACCGAATACATCCCCGGCACCAAGCTCGGAAACGTGTAAAATCCCTGTTGGCTTGAGGTGGTTCTGTTGGTAACGTCGGTTCCCTCGTTGGTGAGTGTGACACTTGCATCCGGAACCACAGCACCCGATGAGTCCTGAATCGTCCCCAGCAAGGTCCCTGTCACCGCCTGTGCGAACCCTGCTTTTGCGGCAAACGCAAGCAGAATCAGCAGCCCCCCGGCTGCAAACCGCAATGTGAGTGGTCTTTGCATATTGCCTCCAAAAGGTCTCGCAGGCGGTCTGCACGGGCCGAGATTCGCCAGCCGCGTTGTTAACGTTTTCATCGAACAGCCGATCTCAATCGGCGCTCCGGCGCTCGAAAACGCCAGGAATCTCTCCGCGCAATCCTCCTGCTTCAACGCCGACCATACTGTTGCGATTTATCCCAATTGACTAGTAACGGCGGGGTTACGGGACTTTTGAAACATTGAGTCGATGCCCAGCGATCAATGTTTTCTTGGGGTTCCCACATGGCAAACCTCTGCGTTACATCGGCGTTAAAAAGTTCGTAACATCCAATCCCAACGCAGCGAAGTTGATTGGGGCGAATTGCACGGAGGCTTTGAAATCTCCTTGAATTGAAAACAGTTAACTTCCGAATCTCCAATTGAAGATCGATCCTCGCCATCAAAGCGTATCTATCGTAAAATTCTTGCGATGCGCCGGGATCGATTGCAGGCGCAGTCCAGCGAGGGAGCATGAGCGGGGGCTGATAGTCCTGGCGCGACGGAACCGATCCTTACGCATTGCGTCGCAAGGAGGGGCTGGAAATTGAATGAGAGTGCAGACATCACGCTGGGAATCCCTCCCCGGGATGAATGCCAAAAGCAGGTCCGGAAAATCCTGCAATCCGGCAGTTTCCGCAACGCTTCGATGCTCCAGCAGCTTCTGCAGTATCTTGCAGAGAAGACATTCACTCATGGCGCCGAGCCGATAAAGGAATATACGATTGGCGTAGAGGCCTTAGGCCGGTCTCCAGATTTCGATCCCAAAGCGGATCCGATCGTACGGGTCCAGACCCACCGGCTTCGCCAGAAGCTGAAAGACTACTACGACTCTGACGGAGTTCACGATTACATCGTTATCGAGATTCCGAAGGGGCAATACCTGCCTATTTTTGGGACCGTAGAGGGCGTGGAGACTCTCGCCGGCAAGGATTCCGTTTGGGGGGCAGGTGCTGTTTCGTCGAACGAGCAGCTCTTACAAAGCGCTCTCGACCCCGCAGACTTGCAAGCGCGCCACGCGGCCAAGCAAATCTCTCGAACTGCCCTGATTGCAATAGCGGCCATCACCGCATTTACTGCCGGTCTATGGATCGGAAGCAGATGGGCTCCATGGGGCGCCGGCAGGACGAGTGCGGGCGGCGCAAAATCGGATCTTGCGGGGTCGTCGGATCCGGTGATCGCATTTTGGGCAGACTATATCGGCAACGACCCGACTCCGGTGATTGCATACCCGGATGCCGTATTCCTTCTTGACAATTACAACGACCTGTTTCGTTTCAGGCGGGGTGCGACCGATTACCGAGGAGCTCCGGTTGATTCACACCTCGCCGAGCAATTCGCCTCTAATCCAGCTCTCGTTGCGCGAGCCGGCCAACTCTATTACGAGAATTCGTACCTCGGCTTCGGAGAACTTAAGGCAGTCGGCATGCTGTCGAATCTTTTTGGACAGATGGGTTATAAGCCGATCATCAAGCCCAGCCGCGAGCTAACTGTCGACGATCTGAAGCAGCACAATGTGATTATGCTTGGCTCGTCCTTGCAAAACATTGCGGTCGCCCACTTCAGCAACCTGGGCGATTTCAGCTTCAAGAATCCTGATACACGCCTGGAGCAATGGAGAGGCATTATCGTGAACGCCCACCCCCGCTCGAGTGAGGCTCGGGCCTACCATACGGAGCGCGATCCAAGTACGCAGGTCTTGAAGGCGGACTACAGCCTAATTACGGTTCAGCCTGGGATAGTTCCCGGAAGATACATCGCTGATCTTGGCGGTCTCGATACGACCGGCTCAGAAGGCGCCGTGTCGTATACCACCTCAAGCCCGGGAGTCGAAACACTTTCCAAGGCAATCCAACTTCCAGGAAACACTGGCGGCAGGCGGTCATTCCCGGTTTTTCAGGCCTTGTTGAAAGTCCAACTGGACAAGGGATACGACGTTGTTGGCGTATCGCTGGTTACAGTTCACATGCTCCCCTCTACACAGCCTGGAAACGAAGGCCGAGGCGTTGCTCAGGTGTTGCAGCCTTGAGACGCCGGAGTGCGCGGATGTGTAAAGTTGGCGTCCGCCTACGAGCCGTTGGCAGCGGATTCAAGCTGGCGTGCGATGTTGCTGTGGCTCGTCAAAATGCCGAACACTCGACACATCAAGAACATACCTCGCAGGCCGGGGATGGTGAGTCCATCCTGGGACTGGCAGCATGATACGTCTGCCAAGGCTTCGCACTGCTCTTGTCACCTGAGCTTCGCCAAGAAAGCGATCCTACTGTTAAATCAATCGGATAACTTGCGGATGGAGTTTTGGCGAGGGACAGCTTCGAACTGCGATTCGAACCGGGTGACACCCAAACTCTTCGCCGTCTCCAAAACCTCGCCATGAAAGCCGTTGCAGATTCACTGGTTCTGCCATTGACTCATATGCTTGGGGGGCTGCGGATTCGGCGCCTGCGGCTGCGGCTTGCACTTCGGACAAGGCTTCAATGCGTTTGCTGAAGTTTTCCATGCCCCGCTCTGAACTAGATTCTCGCTCATCTTCTGGACGTAAGGTATGCTCTTCTGAGTATCCTCGAGCAGTTGCTTCTGCTCCTCTGTCGCCCCGGGAGCGATATTGTCCTTCGCCCGCTCCGTCGCTTCGTCTTTGATGAATTCCACAGCCTCTCCTTTTCGGACAGCTTTAAGCGCCTTACAGGACTGTTTGACATTGACTTTGGTTTTGCCATTCTCTTTCTCTACGCCAAAGATGGAAAGGAATGCATCCACCCAGCTTGATACAAATGAGTTCGGATCTTCGTCGCCGTCCAAGCCGTAATAGTCGATTTTGTTGATGGGATCGGTCAGGGCGTAACCATAGAGGTTACTGTCACCTCCATCAAACAGAATAAGATCCTTGGCGGTCCATCGCCCGGTGGCGGGCGAGTAATCGCGGGCGCCGAAGCGGACCAGCTTGGTGTCCTGGTCGTAGAGGCCGCCGGCGAAGCCGAAAGGCTGGAAGCCGGGCTTGGAGTCGCTGAGCACGTTGCCGAACTCGTCGTACGTGATCTCTTCGGCGATGGCTCCGGTGGCGGCGTTGACGATCACGCGCGGGCTGCCGAGCTGGTCGGAGAAGATGCGGTAGGTTTCGCCGCCCGTGACCATATAATCAGGCGACGTGTTGCCCGTGGCATAAACGAAGCGGCTGACCACATCGTTGTTGCCGGTGAGCAGGGCGACAATGCGGTCGCCATCATAGAGGAAGCCTTCAGTGAGCGCACCGTTGACTCTTTTTCCTACGCGCCGATTCTCGGAATCGATGACATAGGCGATCGACTTGCCTCCAGGCAGAGTCACGCCCGTCAGGTTGCCCAGCACGTCGTAGACATAGCTTGTCTTCTGCGATCCGGTCGTCTCGGTTTCGAGTTCTCCGTTCGCCGTGTAGGCGAATGAGGACTTGCCATAAGTCTGCAGCCGGTCCTGGTCGTCGTAGGTTCCACCCGTGGTTCCCGATGCGGTGACAGCTTTCAGCCGGTTCGAGTTCGAGTCATAACTATAGGTTGAAGCGGTCTTACCGTTCTCTCTAACCTCAACCAGGCGGCCGGAAGGATCGTAGGAATACGCATAACTTGCTGTTTTGCCTCCGATCGTCTCCGTCTTTCCGCTGATGCGGCCGTCGGCGTCGCGAGTATAGAGAACGCTCAAAAGGTCGTTGGCTCCAAAGGTCGCACGATATCCCGTCGGTTCGCCGTACGAATCGTAAGCGTATGTGTCCTTGGCCTCGTCCAGCACGGTCCCGATCACCAGCCCGAACTCGGCGCTGTTTTCGACCATGAGCTCGCCGGCCTTGGTCACCAACCCGTCGTTATCATAGGAAAAGTCGATCGTTTCGCCGTCCACCGACTCGGAAGTTACCCAGAAGTTCGTGTTATATCTCAGATCTACGGTCCCGCTCACGCTGCCTTCCAGTTGCGATGCGACCGGCAGGGGGCCATTGTAGGTATAAGCCAGGCCCTCGCCATCGGTGCTTTTCTCCGAATCCAGGTTCCCGGTCTTCGCGTCATACGTATATTCGATCTTTTCGGTGGGCGTAGTGACGGAACTCAACCGGCCGGCCGTATCGTAGCCGAACTCGATGGTCTTCCCGTCCGGCCGAAGGATCTTGGTCAGGTCGCGATCCGGATCGAAAGTAAACGTGGTCGGTCCAGTGCCCGCCGGCGAAGGCGGCCGGTATTCGGAGAGGAGATTCACCGGCGTGTACTCCATCGTATGCGCCGACTTACCGGGAGGAGTTACCGTAGTGAGATTGCCGTTGTCATCGTACCTGAAGCCGAGGATGCGGCCATCGGGCAGTGTCGAGCTCGTCGGCCGGCCGTCTGCGTCGTAGCCGAACTTTGTTTCCAGTCCCAGCGGATCGGTTACGGTGGCCAGGAAGCCGTCGTTGTTATAGGTGTAACTCGTCATTCGCGCACCCTGCGTGACCTTGGAAAGGCGCCCGCGCGCGTCATAGGTGAAGTTAGCCGCAAGCAAGCCTTCCACCTGCCAGCTCGCGATGCGCTCCTGGCTGTCGAGGACCGTCGTCACCTTGCGGCCGGCCGGGGTGGTATCCACGTAGGTGCGGTCCGAGCCGGTAAAGACCGACGTATACGTGCGGCCGTTGATGGTTTCCTGATCGGTCTGGCTGGTCAGGTCGAAGACATTGCCGCCCTCGCCCACCTGGGCGTTGCGCGTGCTGGCGATCTTCATGGTCAGCGTACCCTGCTTCAGCGTTTCGCTCGCTGTGACCGGGACTTGGATGCCCCAGCGCGGATCGGGAGCGAGTGTGCTCGTCGAGGACTCGCCGTCGGGCAATGTCGTGATCTCCTCAATTTGGCCCAGCCCCTGCACGTCGGTTTCCTGCGCCACAAGCCCGCTGGGCCAGGTGTTGGTGAACTGCTGCGTCGTCGAAACGCCCCCGGCATTGGAAAACGCCGTCTGAAATTTGCTGGTCACGCCGAGTGCCGTTGTTTCCGTCACGATACTGCCATTGTTGGTGTCTGTGTTGGCGAGGGTCAGCAATCCGCCCGCAGAGTCCGAGTCGTTCAGCACCCGGCCGTATTCGTCGTACTCAAACTTGTAGCGATTGCCGTTGTCATCGGTGAAGCTGCTCAGCAATCCCGTATCGCCGCTGGCGAGCTTGATCGAGTGTCCGGCCGGGTCGGTGACCTCGCTCAGATAGCCGTTCGCGTCGGTCTTCAGCGTCGTGGTTTGGCCGTAGGGTGAAGCGATCGCCGTAGGATGCTCGTTCGCGTCGCGCCGGATCGTGGTCACGTTGCCGTTGGCGTCGGTGATCTTTACGAGCTGCCCGGCGGCATCGTAGTCGAAGTTATACAGCACGGCTCCGGTCATGGGCTTGAGCGTCTGCGTGTGGACGTAGTTCTGAAAGACGTAGACCTCGTCGCCGTCTTCAGAGGTGAAAAGGAGATTGCCGTCGTGCGCGGCCGGAGCCTGCACGTCGGAGTCGTTGCGGCTGGTGCCGTCGCCCAAGAACAGCGCCTTGGGCACGACCGCATACGGCGTGCACAGCCCGCCCGCGCACCAGGCCAGCAGCAGCGGCTCCATGGCGTGATGCACGTTCAAAGTCCAGCCGCCCAGGCTCAGCGCATCGGCGATGGCAACGGCATCGGCGCCTGCATGGCCGGCAACGCGGTCGCTCCCGTAGTGGAGATGAAACGGAGTTCCGACGATGGGAATCGTTTCGCCCAAGCTCTGGCTCTGCAAGCCTAACTCCGAGCCGCGATGATCCTTGCATGGCTTGCAGTCGCTGTCTGGAACCGTGGAAACCTGCAACTGGGCGGTGTAAGTGAAGGCGGTTAGGGAGTCGGCGACGAAGTCGGCGAGTGTGGTCGAATCCGTCGTGTCCTGCGCCGACGCGTAGTAGACGGGAGCCGAGGTCAAGCCGCTCTGAAAAAGACCGGGGTAGAACCCGGACAGCCCTTCGGAGAGTTGGGCAGTCCCTACATTGCAGGGGTCAGGTCCCGAAGAGGTTTCTGTAACCGAGATGAAGCTATTCTGCGGGGGGGAGAAAAGAAGATCGCCCCCGCCCGTGGGGCCAAATCCTCCGTTTCCACCGGTAAGCGCTCCGCTGCCCACAGCCGATGTGACACAGTACCCACCCAATTGACTCGCCGCAGTCTCCTCCGTGTCCTCGCCCACCGCGACGGCGGACACTGAGCCTCCCCACGAGCCCCCCCATCCGCACTTGTTGCCGGGCATCGCGAAGCCCAAGCTGGCCGAAGAGGTTGTAGCAATGGATTCATAATCCAAGCCCTCCCCGCCGGACCACGTGCCGACGCTTTTGTATAGGACGGTGCCATACACCTGCGGAGCGCTCCACCAGGGATCGGGGCAATCCGCCGGAGGCGGTGGTTGAGGCAGTTGCGCTCGCACGGTCGAGCTGATGAGGATCAGCGCCGGGGCGGCCAAGAACACAATGAGAATGCTCCTGAGGTGCCCGACTCGCAGGTGTGTAGCCCTTATGGTCGGACCGAGAGCGGGAATCAACGCATCGCGACGACTTTTGACCATAGTCGCCTCCTATCCCTTTCGTTAGCTCTCACAATAAACCGTATTCGGCTGCCCGATTGGCTCACACTAGTCTAGGTTCCTGATGGCCATCCACCCATATTGTGGTTCGCCAAAGCGCAATCCAGGCGGGCGCCTGATCGTTCTAACCACTCTGCGGACCGTATCATACGCAATCGCTGGAGGGAATGGTTCAAACGCCGTCCCTTCCCAAACCCCTACCCGGCTCCGAAGGCCCATCGATTGACAGGCGAAAAGGAGTGTTGTCTCAACCTGTGCGAACCCCGATCTGTTTCACCCGGGGGTTCGGCACCAAAAACCGCTGCCAGTGTAGCAACGGCAACTGTCTCAATGGAGGGGTTCACCTCATCACCGTTTCCTTCATTTCCGACATCTAACCCAAGCGACGACTTCTACTAGGGGGAACCATGAACCGACGCACCCTCCTTCGCAACAGCGCCATGCTTGCCGTCGCCCCGGCCGGAATTGCCGCTTTTGGCAGAGGCGGATCGCTCCACTTTTTTGCGGATTCCGCCGCGACTTTCGATCCCCGTTCCCGCGGCGCCCGCGGAGACGGCCGATCGAACGACCGCCGCGCCATCCAGGACACCATCGACGAGTGCCACCGCCGCGGCGGTGGCACGGTGAGCCTCAGTCCCGGAACGTATCTTACAGGCACCGTTGTTCTCAAGAGCAATGTCACTCTGTACCTCGAGGCGGGCACGACGCTGCTCGGCAGCACCGAGATGAGCGACTACGTGGGGCAGGAGGGAAACGAAGGTGCAAAGCACTATTCGCTGGTCTTCGCGCGCGGCGAAGACCACATCGGGATCGCCGGTCCGGGAACGATCAACGGCCAGGGCCAAGCCTTTCGGACGCGCAGCAATCGCGAGCCTCCCAAGCCCGATCAGCTCTGGGCCGACGTCGTCACTAAGGACTGGAAGCCGCTCTCAAGGCCTTCCCCGATGGTCGACCTGGTCGAGTGCAACAACACCGATATTCGCGACGTGACGCTGATGAACTCCGGCGGCCGCACCTTTCGCCACATTGCCTGCAAGTCGGTCGCGATCCAGGGCATCAAGATCCGCAATCCCATCTACGGTCCCAACGTCGATGGCATCGACATCGCCTGTTGCCAAAACGTGACCATCTCCGACTGCGATATCGCCACCGCCGACGATGCCATCTGCCTCAA
>JASHTH010000867.1 GCA_030040655.1 Acidobacteriaceae bacterium
CGCAAGCAGCGCCGGCGAACCGAGCCGTCGAGCAGCAGCTGGCGCATGTGGCCGCAGGCGACCGCGAAGGACCTTTTGCGCCTAATTGGGACTCGCTCGGCGCCTATCGCGTGGCGGAGTGGTTTCGCGACGCGAAATTCGGCATTTTTCTTCACTGGGGCCTGTACTCGGTGCCGGCCTTCGGCAACGAGTGGTACCCGCGCAACATGTACCGCCAGGGCACGGCTGAGTTCAAGCACCACATCGCGACCTACGGGCCGCAGTCGAAGTTCGGCTACAAGGACTTCATTCCCATCTTTCGCGCCGAGCACTTCGATCCGGATGCATGGATCGACCTGTTTACGCGCGCGGGCGCCCGCTATATCGTTCCCGTTGCCGAGCATTGCGATGGGTTCGCGATGTACGATTCGGCGATTGACCCGTGGAACGCAGCAAAGATGGGGCCGAAGCGCGACGTGGTGGGCGAGCTCGAAGCCGCGGCACGCAAACGCGGGCTGCACTTCGGCGTGAGCTCGCATCGCGCCGAGCACTGGTGGTGGTACGACGGGGGAATGCAGTTCGATTCCGACGTCCGCGATCCGCGCTACGCGGTCCTCTACGGGCCGGCCGAGCCGCGCACGCTGCCCGGCGAAGCCGCTCGTCGCGAGCCCGATCCGAATCATCTGGAGACGTGGCTCGCGCCCGACAGAGACTTCATCGACGACTGGCTCGCGCGCTCGACCGAGTTAGTCGACGAATATCATCCCGACTTTTTCTACTTCGACTGGTGGATCGGCCAGCCCGCATTTCAGCCGTATCTCAAGCGCTTCGCGGCCTTTTATTACAACCAGGCAGCGGCGCGAAAGCAGGATGTAGTGCTCACCTATAAAGATGAGGATTTTCCGGCCAACGCCGCCACACTCGACATCGAGCGCGGCAAGCTCGACGCCATCCGTCTGCTGCCGTGGCAAACCGATACTTCGGTGAGCATTCACTCGTGGGGCTACGTTGAGAACGACGAATATCGCGACGCCAAATCTCTGATCGACGAGCTGGTCGACGTGGTCAGCAAGAATGGCAACCTGCTGCTCAACGTCGGGCCAAAGCCGGACGGGACCCTTCCCGAGCAAGCGCAGTCCATTCTGCTGCAAATGGGTGCGTGGCTCAAGACGAATGGCGAGGCCATCTATGGCTCGCGGCCGTGGCTCGTCTACGGGGAGGGCCCTACTCGGGTGACAAGCTCCGCGCTCGACACCGACATCCAGCAGTTCACGCCGCTGGACATTCGCTTCACAATCAACCGCGGCGCGCTGTACGCCATCGCGCTGGGCTGGCCCGCGAGCGGAGAGTTGCACATTCACACGCTGTATCGAGGAGCGCCCTATCTGGATGGGCCGGTGTGCTCGGTGACACTGCTCGGCTCAAACGGCGAGCTCACGTGGACTCAAGAAGACGATTACATCAGCATCAAGCTTCCGGCATCGCCGCCCGACGAGCCCGCCTTTGTCTTTCGGATAGGTGAGAAGAATGAGTCTGGCTGCGGCGCTGCGCACCCTTGAGTCATCCAATGTCGCGGATGATTCAAGGATGGGGCGCCCAGCGTTTTATGGAGAAGATCTACGAGTCGGCAATTGGATAGCTCGGATTAAAAGGAAAGATCAGTTCTGCCTGAGTGGGCACCGGCTTGCCATTGATCGTCGCCGGCTGAAAGCGCCAGGTCTTCACGATGTCCAGCACAATCTGGTCGAGCTTGTTGCCGATTCCCTTCACCAGGCTCTCGCTCACCACATCGCCCGACGCGTCCAGGTTCACATCCACCACGATCTTCTGCTCGCTTGGCGGCAGCAGCGACCGGTCGCTCACCGGCGGCCGCGGGGAAAATACCGGAAACGCCGGCCGCACATCGTCATTGTCGCTGCCATTGCCGTGCAGTGCTTGGGCAAAGCTGTCGCCGGTGTGCGGGTTCTTTGGCGCGCCGCCGCCCGACCGTTTGGCCGGATTGTTCTCGGGCATTGGGATCACGGTATTCTTCGTCGCGTCGGCGTCCGGCGCGGGATGCCGCGTATGCGCCGCATACGGGAGCGGCGGCAGCTTGATCTTCACCGCATGGCTGCCGCCGGCGATGTCGATTCTGGCTACGATATCGAATTGATCGGGAGGGACTGGCTTGTTCCGCGAGGGAATGGCGAGCCAAAGCAGCAGCACGATGACGGCAAAGTGGAACACGGACGAGAGCAGGACGGCGCGAACGACGCGTATCGTCTGGTCGAGAAATGTCCTCATCCTACCCTCTCGCCGCGCCGCCAATCGCCGGGCGGTGATTCATTGTCGCACAGATGGTGCGCCCGGGAATGCAACGAAGTGACCAGCGGCGCCCGATTCGCCACGACGAAGTACCCCAACGGCTGCAGCAAGCGCGACGGAGTACCGGGGCAGAGCAGTGGCCGCACTGCTGTTGCCCGCCGGCGACGAAAACCGCGGGCAGCGCGGTGGCCAGTCTCTTGTTCGAACCCGGCTTTTCCGCAAGAACCCTTAAAATGAGCGGCAGCGGGAATTGCCGATGAGGAGTACGAGCCGGGCGCCCCACGGCTTGCCGCCGAACAACAATCGTTGCCGGGCAGCGGAATTTCCGTCGAGAGTGGTGAATGAGTTCGAGCCAGTCAGACAATCCGGACGATCGATCTGCCGCTATCTCTTCCAAGAAGAAGATCATTTACGACTTTGGCGCGAACAACGGCGACGACATTCCCTATTACCTGAAGAAAGCCGATCTCGTAGTCGCCATCGAGGCCAATCCGGCGCTCTGCCGGCAAATAGAGGAAAGATTTGCTACCGCGATTCGAGAGGGAAGGCTGCGGGTTGAAAACTGCGTGTTAACCGCCGAAGGTGATGGCGCGGATGTCGATTTCTATCTTCATAAGCGGCGCAATGTTCTGGGCCAGTTCCCGCAGCCGGACAAAAGCGCAATTGGGGATTACACGCGAATCTCTTTGCCTTCCAGGTCAGTTATGCAGATGTTGTGCGAACATGGCGATCCATACTATATCAAGATCGACGTTGAGCACTATGACGAAGTCATTCTGAAGGAGCTTTTCCGCAACGGCGTCAGGCCCCCGTTCCTCTCCGCCGAATCGAGCAGCATCCTGGTTTTTGCATTGCTGGCCGGCATGGGAGAATACAGCGCATTCAAGCTCGTGGAGGGTGCGACGGTCGCAAAGAAATACAAGAATCATTCGATATCTGTAGACGGCAAGCGCGAACTCTATTCCTTCCCGTCTAACTCTGCCGGCCCCTTCGGCGAAGACATCCCCGGCGAGTGGATGAATGCCGACGATCTTTTCGACGTTCTGGCAAAAAAGAAGATGGGTTGGCGGGACATCCACGCCACGAATCTGGTGACGCCTGACCCCGCCCCGCGCGCCGGCAAGAGCCGGCAGATGCGCCGGCACCCGCTCGGATGGCTGTCGGCGAAGCTTCGCTCGGAAAAGACGTAACGGATGGCGCGTTTTGCGCTGAAATTGCGCCCAAAACAGGCCATTTTGGCTCAGTTTTGGCGCGAAATGGCTGGTTTTTCGCGCTTCATAACTTGTGAAACCGGGTGGAGGCACAAGAGCGGATTGCGGCAAGCCGCTGAATGTGCGCGGGTTGTGGACTGGCCGGTGAACGGCTCACAGGTTGATGCGCTCAGATCGACTGTTTTTTTTCTTTTACGGGCGAGGGGCTGCCGGGCAAATTGGAGCGTGGCACCGAGGATGGAGAGGCCATGCGCCGGAATGAGCGTGACCTTCTTCCGGGATGGGCGGGCTCTCTTGCTGACAGGGCTGTTTGGGCTCGACGCCGCTGCGGTTCGGATGGCGGGATCGGCGGCGACGGCCTGGAGCGAGTACTTGCCCGACTGCCGAGCCGGCGCAGGGGTACGTAGCGGCAGGCTGACAAGGATGCACTTCACGATGGCGGAGATGGAGGTGCCCCGCTTGTCGGCCCAGATGCGGGCGTGGCGGTAGGTTTCCTCATCGATGGAGATGGTGATGTTCTTCATGCCGGTTCCTGCTTCTATTGTGCGCAGGAGGGGGAAAATTCTAGGCAAGGAAGTAGAAGTGAGCTTTCCATCTGGAATGAGGGGGTTGCGAGAGGAGAGCGCAGGTGGGGAGGCTTGACAAAACATGTGGCCTCGGATCCGGTCGGGTGCGGAGGCAGCCATCCAGGAGATTCTGGATCTGAGCTACACGGCTACCGGATCCGGGGCCTCGAATCAATCCCGGAGGAGTTCCGGAAGATCGCGTCCGCCAAAGACGACGCGCTCTATGCGAACAACCTCGCCGGCTACGCGAAAAAGGATGACGTACCTCCCCACTACCGCGAGACGCGCATCGTGACCGATCTCGGGGCGTAGCTGATAGAGCAGCGGCTGGCGGCCGATGCGTTCGATCTTGTCGCGAATCTCGCGGATGAAGCTGACGGCGCGCGTGGGATTGTCCTCCGCGATGAAGTCGCCGATGGCCTCAAGGTCGCCCTCAACCCAGCGGGAGAACTCTACGCGCATTCCTTTTCGGTCTCGCCCGGTCCGGCCATCGACTGATATTTGCGTTCCAGCCGGTCGAGGACTTCGGCAGGATCGACGCCCGGGCTCTTGTCTTCCAGCGCTTGCGCCCAGACGCGACGGAGCTCCTCGATCCCTTGCCGGCGCAGATCACGTTTGTGAGCCCAATCGCGAAGGGCATCGCGGATAACCTCGCTGGACGAGGCGTACTCGCCGGCCTCGACGGCCTGGCGCACCGCGGAGACCATTTCGAGCGGGAGGGCAATGCTGATCTTTTCGATGGACGACATGGTTGAATGCTCGGTGGGAAATATTCCTACCAATAGACTAGCACAGTTTCAATCGCTTCGATTCGTCGGAAGCCGGCCGTTGGGTTGATTGGTAGGACCAGAGGGCTGATGTTTCCCATCCCAGGTCCGAAAACACCGATCTCCACCCAGCGACGAAAACCTGTCGGCGGGGCCCCGGCCTGGGGCACCCATTGTGGTGGGGACGACGCGTTGGGATGTGGGCCGCCGCCTGCGGCGAGATTGGGCTTCGATCCCTTCGATTTAC
>JASHTH010000868.1 GCA_030040655.1 Acidobacteriaceae bacterium
CGCGGTCACGCCAGCATCTCGTCGCCGGTCTCCATCTTCAGAATCACCTTGCCCTCGGCTTCGAGGCGCCGCGCCAGGTTGAGGATCTCCTGCTGCGCCTGCGCCACCTCCCGCGAGCGCACCGGGCCGAGCACTTCCATGTCTTCTTTGAGCATCTCCACGGCGCGCGAGCTCATCGACTTGAAGATCTGCGCGCGCAGCTCCTCGTTGGCGCCGCGCAGCGCCAGCGCCAGTTGCCGCTTGTCCACGCCGGAGACGATCTCGCGAATGGTCGCCGGCGGCACCGTGATCAGGTCTTCGAAGGTGAACATCAGGTTGCGAATGCTCAGCGCCAATTCCGGCTGGGTGTCTTCGATCGTCTCCAGGATCTTCTTCGCTTCTTCGGCGTTCAGCCGGTTGAGCAAGTCCGCCACGGCCTTGTAGCCCGAATAGCTCTTGCGCGCCGTGTCGCCCACGCTTTCCAGGCGATGGTGCAGGATCTGCGCCACCTTCTGCGCCATCTCCGGCGAGAACTGGCGCATCTCGGCCAGCCGCTGGATGCAGACCACCTTGCGTTCCTCGCTGAGGTTGTCCAGCACCAGCGAAGCCTTGCGCGGATCCAGATGCGCCAGCACCAGCGCGATCGTCTGCGGATGTTCGCTGTCGAGGAGCTTGCCCAGTTGCTGTGGATCGGTGCGCTGCAGCTTGGCCAGGTTGCCGTGCGCGGCCTCCTGCGAGCGCCGCACCAGCATCAGCAAATCTTCGCCGCGCTGCTTGCCGAAGGTATCGACGAGCAAACGACTGGCATAGTCCAGGCCTCCGTGGGACATGAAGTTCTGCGTATCGAGCATTCCCCAGAACTCTTCCAGCACCTCCGCCGAGAGCTCCGGCGGAACGCTCCTCAGGTCGGCCAGCTCCTCGGTCAGCCGCTGCACATCGGGCTCGGGCAAAGCGCGCAGGATTTCGCGGGCCAGGGTTTCGCCGACGGCGATCAGCAGCACCGCGGCCTTGCGCACGCCGCTGATCTGCGCCGAAAGGCGCCGCCGGCCACCGTTCTCGCTTCCTTGATCCACCTCAGTTCCCCGCCGCTCCTCCATCCCGTTGGTGCTTCGTTTGGGAGGGTACGAGCTTCAGCCCGCACCGTCCTCGCTCCGGAATCGACTCAGGGCTTCAGCCCCTGAGCAAAACTGACCCGCGATCCAGCTCCGTTTCACGCCCCGGGGCCATTCCCTACTCGGAGTGAATCCAGCTCTGCAGCAGACGAGAGCTCTGCGCGGGCTCGCGCTTCAGGTGCCCGGCGACCTGTTCGAAGATCTGCTGCGATCGTGCCTGCTCCGGATCCACCTCGGGTGCTTCGACCGGGCGCGGCACCGGTGGCGCGGCGGTTCCGGCAGGCAGCTCCTTTCGTGGCGGAGCAGCCAAGAGCGCCGCACGCGCGCCCTGGAGCGCCGGCCGTACAGCGAAGGTGAGAACCAACAGGAGCGCCGCGACCCAGGCGGCGTATCGGATCAGGACCGGCGAGCTCTGCGCCGCGGTGAGAATCTGTTGCGGAACCGAAGCCGTTGCGACCGCGCCGTTTTCTTCGAAGGGCAGATCCTGGACCGTCAGCGTGTCGCCGCGCGACTTGTCGAAGCCCACCGAGGCCTCGGCCAGCGAGGTCAGATGGCTCAACTCGTCGGTGGTGCGTGGGCGCCACACCGCCGGCTTGCCTTTGGCCGCCGGCTGCGCCATCCGGTCGTTGACCACGATCGCCGCCGTCATCCGCCGCAGTCTTCCCGGATTCTCGACCACATGGCGGGTCGTCTTGGAAGCGGCGTAGGTGCCGGATTCGGTCTTGGCGCTCTCGGGCGGCGAGGACTGCTGCGGATAGACGGGCAGCGCCTGCGAGTTGGGGCATTCGAGGCCGTGCCCGGCACGCCCGCCGCGACCGGTTGCGGACCGGCGGTCTGTTCGCTGCGCTGCATGGAGAGCGTCACCGTCTGGCTGGGGTCGTAGGTCTCGCGCGTCTCGTCGCTGGCCGTCTCGTCGTAGTCCAGCGTCACCGCGGCGCGCACGTTGCCCTGCCCGGTCACCGGCTCGAGCGTCGCGATCAGCTTGTCTTCGAGTGCCTGCTCGGCAGAGAGCCGCAGCGATTCGGCGGTCTTCGGTCCGAGCGGTACGCGCCCGGCGGCATCGACGAGAACGACGCGGTCGGGCGTGAGGCCGTCGACGGCCGAAGCGACCAGGTTGCGGATGGCTTCCGGCTCGCCCTGGGCCAGCGAGCCGCCGCGCAGCTTAAGCACCACCGAAGCCTTGGCCGGCCGCTCCTGCTCGCGAAAGAGCGAATCGTGCGGCAAGACCAGGTGCACGCGCGCCGATTGGACATCGGCCAGCGAGCCGACGGTGTGCTCCAGTTCGCCCTCGAGGGCGCGCTGGTAGTTCACCTGCTCGTCGAACTCCGAGCCCACCCAGTTGGGCTTGTCGAAGATCTCGAAACCCATCCGCCCGCTTTTCACTCCGCCTTTGGCCGCCGTCGCCAGCCGCGCCTTGTCGAGCTGGCCCAGGGGTACGCGAATCTCCGTCCCATTGGCGGCGACATCGTAGGGAATCTGCGCCTGGGCGAGGGTCAGGCCGGTCTGGCGCGCGTCGTCCGGATCGAGCCCGGCGTAGAGCGTGCGCCAGTCGGTGCGCAGGCCGTACCAGAGCAGCCCGCCGGTCAGCCCCGCGATCAGCAATGCGGCGGTCACCGTCCATCCGCGCTGCGCCGGGAGCATGGTGGCCCAGCGTACGCGCGCCAGCTGCCACAGCGCTCCCATTCGGCCGGCGGG
>JASHTH010000869.1 GCA_030040655.1 Acidobacteriaceae bacterium
GCCACCACTCTGGTGCATTCCATGGTGAAACTCGAGGATACAGTCGCGCAGCGGTTCCTTCTGTTGCTCGACGGAACGCGCGATCGCGACGCGCTGCTCGAGGCCCTAGCCACCGAGTTTCCCGAAATTCCTCGGCAAGAGCTCGGCAAACAGTTGGAGCCCAGCCTCGAGTATTTCTATCGCGCGGGATTTATCGAAGCGTGAGTTCGAAATCGGAATGAAGGAGATTGTGATCCTCGGCGGTCCGAACGGTGCGGGCAAGACAACGGTCGCGCGCGTGCTGCTACCGCAGTTTTTCCGTTCGCAGGAGTTTGCGTATCTGAATGCCGACGAGATCGCCCGCGAAATCTCCCCGCAGGACGTGGATGCTGCCGCATTTGCAGCCGGGCGGCGAATGATCGGGCGCATGCAAGAGCTCGTGAGCCGGGGCATCAGCTTTGCCTTTGAGACGACGTGCGCTGGAAAGACTTATCTGCCGATGCTGGAGCGATGCAAGCGAGAGGGGTGGCGCCTTACGTTGATCTATCTTTGGCTGCCTTCGCCCGACTCTGCTGTCGGTCGAGTCCGACGAAGGGTGGCTCACGGTGGACACGGAATCCCGGAGAAGACGATCGTCAGAAGGTTCTTTGCGGGCCTCCGCAACATGCTCGAATTCTATCTTCCTCTGGCGGAGACGGCCGCGATCTACGATAATGGTGGCATGGAAAGAGTTCTGGTTGTCGACCGAGACTCTGGGTCTCCCTTTACTATTCGCGACGCCGAGCGTTGGGCACGGTTGAAGGATATGGCTTCATGGAGATGAGTTCACGGCAAATCTTGGACATGATTGATGAAGCCATTGACGAGGCCGCTCGCCGTCTCGAGTCGGGAGAGCTGGACGGTTCCGGCCGATACTATACCGACGAGGAACTGGCCGCTGGCGCGGCAAGCGGAAGAGTGTGCGAGACCGAGAAGCCGGCTAAGGCTCCAGCCGCATAGCGGTTGGGCATTTGCAGAGTTCCTCCGTCCAACTCTTATGGCGAAGAGCGCGCTCCGGTCGTTGCCGATAGTTGTAGTTCTCTTGCTCACGGGGCTGCGAGCCACCCCACAAGAGGAGCCGCCGCTGACGCCAATTTCGCTGCCTGAATCTGAGCGGCTGCCCCTGTTACCCAGAGCGAAATTGCCTGAGCAGCCGATTTTTCTACTGGAGTTGAGGCAGCAGACGACTCCATTGACAGGGCGAGTGATTCAATACAACCACTTTGTGATGGGATGGACCTCAAATGGTGACATAATCGTCACCGCTGCCCAAGACGGCCGTTTCGTGCGCCTGGTTTACTCGCCATTGGACTTTGGATTTGACGCCCCCGAGGCGAGGGAGTCGCAGCTTCTCCCTCGACAGATGACAACCGATAAGGTCCGGCTCTGGACTTTCCAGATTCATCCGCCCCTGAGCGATGAAGAGCGCGGACCGTGCGCTCCTCCACCTAAGAAGATGCTGCGTAGAAACGGAAAGCCGATCTTGCTTGACACTCGTGTCTTTGTGTACGTGCCCGGCAATGAGACGGCCAAGTTACCACCAGTGGAATCGCTCCCGTGTTTCGTCATAGAGAGCTGGTCCGAGGCGCGAAGTGGCCTAGACTCACATTGAGAAGGGATCCGTGGCGGAGAACTGCTACCATGGGCTTCAGAGACCGCCCCATGGAACGAATGCTCGCAACCCCTGCCGATGCCGAAATCATTCTCAAGCTCTACGAGCTGCGCACCGAAGTGCTGATGCGCCAGGCCCGCGCCTGGATGACGGGCGAGTTCTGGCCGGCCACGGCCGATGACTACTTTGCCGTCGCCAACAATCCCGCCGACCCGCACAACCCGTTCCTGCGTCAGGTGCTCACCTACTGGGAGATGGCGGCCGCACTGGTGCTGCACGGCGCCGTCTCCGCCGAGCTATTTGTCGATTGCAACGCCGAAGGGTTCTTCGTTCTGGCCAAGTTCTCGCACATTTTGGAAGCGATTCGCGAAAAGCAGCCGCAGTTCCTGAAAAAAACAGCGGAGTTGGTCGAGAAGTATCCAGCCGCCGCCGCGCGCTACGAGTACACGCTTAAGAATGTCGAAGCGCGGCGCAAGAGCATGGCCTCCACCGCGCCCGCCGCCGGAAAGTACTTTTACCCTCAAAAGTCGTGAGCCACTGATTCAGGCAAATCCGACCCTATTTGAATGCCCCAACATGCCCGTGCTTCCCCAGCCCACCTTTGTATTCCATGGAACCGGTCGTTCGCGCCTTCCAATATGGCCCATTGCCCGGATTTCAGCCCTTGGGCTCATGGTGTAGACTGGCGGACGGTATGAAAATTCCCCACGGAGGCTACCTGTGAAACGAACTGTCGCTATGCTGGCTGTCGTCGTATGTTTTGCCTGGATTGCGGCCCGCGCTGCCGATTCGACCTCCATCAACGGCTGGATCTCCGATTCGATGTGCGGCGCCAAGCACGCCGGCAGCGGCGCGGCCTGCGCCAAGAAGTGCATCGAAGGCGGTATGTCGCCGGTCTTTGTCGATGAAGCGAAGAAAGCGGTGTGGAAGATCGACAACCCAGACGCGGTGAAGGGCTTCTACGGCGATCATGTGACCATTCAGGCGACCACGGACACCGACAACAAGAGCGTCCATATCGACTCGATCGCCGCGGCTAAGTAGGTCGCCTGCCGGCGCCGGGACTCGCCATGCGGGAAAATCTCTGCTACTGTCGTATCCGGCAGCTTCGCCTCGTCGCCTGCCGACAAGGCGAGGCGTGTATCGCATGGCTGTGAACGGGAACTGCCCATGGCGCGAGCAATTTGGAACGGCAAAGTCATTGCCGAGAGTGAGCAAACCGAGATCGTCGAGGGAAACGTCTACTTTCCCGAGTCGAGCCTGAAGCGCGAGTATTTTCGCCCCAGCACCACGACCTCCACCTGCCCGTGGAAGGGTCAGGCACGGTACATGAACCTGGTCATTGACGGGCAGGACAACCCCGACGCGGCCTGGTATTACCCCGATCCCAAGCCCGCCGCGCGCAAGATCAAAGGCTTTGTCGCGTTCTGGCGCGGCGTTGAGGTGGAAAAGTAACGGCGCGCGTCCGCGGCCACGCCCGGCATGAGGCGCTTGGAGAGAAGATGCGCTTGGGATCGGTTGGTCTCGTAGCCCGTTCTTTTCTTCTGACAACTGCGACCTTGTTGGCGGGCTGTGGCCATCGGCCCGTGCAGGCAGCGCCCGCTGCCGCGCCCACGCTGCAAGGCGACGCGGCCCATCCGGGAACAACTCAGGGGTGGGTCCGCACCGAGCTCTACTTCGGATTGGGTCCGGCCGACCACCCCGATCAGGGCATCAACGAGGCGCAGTGGCGCGATTTCCTCGATCGAGAGGTGACTCCGCGGTTTCCCGCCGGCCTGAGCGTTGAGGATGTTTATGGCCAATGGCTGGGCAAAGGGAAGGCCACGCCCGAGCGGCTCCGTTCCAAAGTCTTGATCATTCTCTATCCCGGCACCGACGAAAACCGCGCCAAGATCGACGCCATCCGTTCGGCGTGGAAGCAGAAGACTGGCGACCAGTCGGTCCTGCGCGCGACGCAGCCCGCAGACGTTTCCTTCTGATGCGGCGTCAAAGACAGCAAGGTTACGCCAGATGAGCAAGATGAGAATGGTTGCCTTGGGCATCGTTCTGGCCATGCCCGGCCTGTGTGCAGCCCAGCCGCCGGCCGCTTCGTCTCGATTCCGCGAAGTCGTCATCCCCACCGCCAAAGGCGCGCGATGGATCGCCGTCGCCGACGTGAACCGTGACGGCAAGCCCGACATTCTCGTTGCCAACGCCGACGCGGGCACGGTCAGCGTCCTGCTCGGCGACGGGCTGGGTCATTTTCGCGAGGCTCCCGGCTCGCCGCTGGCCGCGGGCCATCTGCCCAACGACATCGCCGTCGCGGATATGAATGGGGATGGCAATCCCGACCTGGTCATCGCCAACCACCAGGCGCCTTACCTGACCATTCTCCTGGGAGACGGCAAAGGAAGCTTTCATCCCGCTCCCGGATCGCCCTTCGACGTGCATTCCAACCCTCATCCGCACGCCGTCGTGGTCGCGGACTTCAATTCCGATGGCATGCAGGATGTGGTGACCGATAGCTGGGCTGACAACCGGATTGAGTTGCTCCTGGGCGACGGCAAAGGAGGGCTTCACCTGCCCGGTCGATACTTCAACGTCGGCCGGCGCCCTTATGAGCGCCTGCGCTCGGCCGATTT
>JASHTH010000870.1 GCA_030040655.1 Acidobacteriaceae bacterium
CGGTAATAAAAATAGGGATCGGCGGCAATGGGGATGACGTCCGCGAAATCAAACGAGGTGTCGGGATTGGTCCGTGAAACGTTGTGGGGCGGGAAAGTTAGAGGAAAAGGATCGACATTCTGCGCGCCATCCGCGGCGTTGATAAACGGCGTGGCGAACAACGGCGGCTCCGGGCTCAGGTAGTTGTAACCGAACGGTGGAACGGCATACATAATCCCCGCTGCGAGGCCCGGAAAGGCCGTGTAGAAAATTCCATAGCTGGCGCGAATACTGCTCTTGCCCACGCCACCCAACAGTGCTCTCGCCACTGCGTTGCTCGGCCTGGGCGCCCACGCGATCCCGATACGCGGCGCTAAGTTTCCATACTGGGTCGGCGCCAGCGTATTTGGGATTCCGGGATCGCCGGCCACCAGCAGACCGGGCAGCGCCCCGGGATACAGCGTCGAATGCGCGCCCGGAACCCAGGTTTGAATCTGGCCGTACTTCTCCCAGAACGGCATGATCACGTCCCAGCGCAGGCCCGCATTGATGGTCAGATCGTCGCGCGCGTGCCAGCTGTCCTGTATATAGGCTCCCGAGTAGCGGTTGCGCAGATAAAACGGCTGCCCGGACGACTGCGTAAAGTTGCTGGCGATGCCGAGCAGAAAGTCCGCATACGGATCACCGGTCTCCGTCCCGTCGATGTTGAATGTTCCGTTGTACGTTGCGTTGGGATGCTCGTTGACTTCGTCGATATGGAACTGGGCGCCCAACTTCAGAGTGTGCCTGCTTATCTCCCGCGAGAATCCATCGCTCAGATAGTAAGTATTGTTGATCTGGGTTTCGTTCGTGATGGGCACGCCCATGACGAAGGTGGGAAACGTAATATTCTCGACTCCCTCAAACTGCGGCGCCTGGATGTAGATACCGGGCGCGCCGCCGGCGCCGCTCGCAAATCCCTGCGACGCCATGCTGACGCCCAGACCGCCTTTAGGTTGACCTATGATATTCGCATTGCGCAGATACCCAAGATGAAACTCATTGACTGCCTTGGCTCCAATGAGCTTGTTATCGCCAATCGAGAAAAGCTGCGCGCGTCCGATGAACAGCGCATCGAATCCGGGAATGCTTGCTCCGGCCACCGAACCCGGATACGGATTGTCAAGGTTGTAATTGTCGATGAAATAGTACCCGGAGACCTGGCCGACGCGGGCATTGCCGTCTACGCGTGCCGAAGCCTTGTCATCGCGCACCGTCTGCGCGAAGGCTGAGCTTGAAAACTGGCTGGCGCTCACGTTCGGAGATGGAATATAAGCAAGCAGCGCCTTGCCGGGAGCATCCCACGCTCTCTTGGGAATCACTCCGCCGGGAAAAACACCTGCATACTGCTCGCCCGCGGTTACCTTGTATCCTAGCTTTTGCGAAAGCAGCGACGCAAAATTGGGCCCGCTCACAATTCCTGTCAGGTCGTCGAACTGTCCGCCTCTTTCCGCTATGGTCGGCACTGTTATGTTGCCCGTCGAGACGCCCTGATTGGTCCGCGTTCCCTGGTAATCGGTGAAGGAATAGACTTTCTTGTGCCAGATTGGCGCCCCCAGCGTTCCGCCGAACTGGTTCTGCTGGAACGGGGAGCGGGTGGGATCGAAGTAGCCGCGGGCATCGAGTGCGGTGTTTCTTAAAAACTCGAAGGCGTCGCCGTGCACGCGATCGGTCCCGCCCTTCGTCACCACGGTCACCATGCCGCCGTCGTAATTCCCGTACTCCGCATCGAAATTATTCGTCAGCACGCGGAACTCGTCGATCGAATCCAGATTAGGAATGATCGAGGTGCCGCCGTTCATGTGCTCCTGCACGTCGATTCCATCCACCAGGAATCCATTCGACGACTCGCGCTGTCCGTTGATCGAGAGATTTCCGGGATTCAAATCTCCGGAAGGATCAAGACTCCCAGTGACGCCGGCCATGATGACCGAACTCGGGAGCAGAGTCGAAATCGGAGCTACGCCCGGCTGGATCGCCAGCAGGTCTGTGTAGCTGCGCCCATTCAGCGGCAGCGCTGTAAGCTCATTTCCCGAGATCACCTCGCCGAGATGCGTAGCAATCGTGTCCACCTGCAGTGCGAGGTAGGTCGTCACCGTAACCGTGTCGGCGTGCGAGCCGACCGCGAGCGTCGCATCCACTCTCAGCGCCGCATCGGCGTCGACACTCAGATCGGTTCTCCTCTGCGTCGCGAATCCCTGCGCGGAGATCGTGAGGTCGTACTTGCCCACCGGGAGATTGGGAAACGAATACAAACCCTCGCTGTCCGATTGCGTCCGATGCGTGGTCTGCTGGCCTTCATTGACCAGAACCAGCTGAGCTCCGGGAATCACCGCGCCACTCGGATCGCACACCGTCCCGGAGATACTGCCTCCCGTGGCCGCGACCAAGGGCCTCGCGAAGACAAAAACGAAGATCGCCACCGCTGAAGCAAGAACCGGATTTCTCATGGGTCTTTCGAAGCAGGTTCCCGAAACTTCCACGGCTATAGTACGGCCGATTCCGGAAAACGGATTCCGACCTAATTTGAGATTCATCGAACGCTCCAAAGCAAGCAGTGACAAAGATCACCAGGCAATTAACTCTCAGCGCGGCGTCCAGACCGGATGGCTGGTGAAAAGCCCTCCAACGATTCCAAGCTGAAACACAAGGAAGGAACCGAAGGCAAGGCTGACGAGCCCTGAAGCTGTGGCGAGGTAGCTGTTCAGTTTTGCGGATTCTCGACCGGCGAATCGCAAAGGCGCAGCCATGGTTGCGGTCATAACCATCATACCGACCATGGTTCCAGCACCGAAGATGAGGAGATACGCGGTCGCCCAAACGGGGTTGTGAATCGTCGAGAGCACAAGAAGCGCAACCGCAGCGGACCCTGCGAGGCCGTGGATGAGGCCAATCACCAGCGGCCGGGTGAATTGGTAGATCCCGAGCTGGACCGAAGCACTTGTGCCGGACAACCACCACCCTCGTGAAGCAGCAGGACGTTCCGCCGGCACCGCGCGCGCAGGGGTCAATCGGTGCGTAAGTTTCTGCGTGATTCCGGCCAGATTCAATACGCCAAGCACAACCAGCATGATTGCGACACAGAACTCCATTGCCAAGCCCAGTCGGGGCGGGATTTCGACGTTGAAGAGAATAATCAGGGCGCCGACGATGAAGATGGTAATGGTGTGGCCGATTCCCCAGACGGAGCCAACAATCGCCGCGCCGCGAATGCTCTTCTGGCGAGTCACGATGGTGGAGATCGCAACCACATGATCGGGGTCAGTGGAATGGCGCATGCCGAGCACCAATCCCAGACCAACGACAAAGAGGAGCGCGCCGACCCTGGGCGGAGCGGCGAGATGAGAATGGAGATGCATGGATAGGAAGGCCTGAACCGCGAGCGCGCTGCCCAGGAACGCAATGAACGCCGCCGAGGCCGAGGGAAGCCAGCGGCGTGTCAGTTCGCCGTCGATCGAGAATCGAGCAACGAAGCGCCGGGCGTAGACCATCAACATTCCGAAGGCCACCAGAACCGCGGCAAGTCCGAGGCTGAACGCTACGATGAGAAAAAATCCCAGTTCGATCCGGTGCAACGCAAACGCGCTCAGCAGAACCACCAGAGCAGCGGGACAGGGAATGATGCCGCCGGTGACTCCAAGAATGAAGAGTTGCGCGGGACTGACTTCCTTTTGCGCCGGTTCGCTGTTGGCCGCGCTCAGCTTTTGCCGATTCTTCTCGCGCGAAGCGAATGGCCAGTGACCGTGCGAGCCGGCAGAATGCGAGTGCTCGGCCGCGGCGCCAGTCATTCGCTGCAGGAACATATACAAGCCGAGGCCGGCAATGGTTACGCCCGACAAAACACCGAGCCATGGATAAAGCTGTTCCGGCACCATGTACCGCGATGCGTACAACGTGATCGCGCCCAGTGCGAACACTCCCGCGGTGTGCGAGGCGGTCACGATCAAACCCAGCAGCAGCGCATGACGCGCGGTGCCGCGCGAACCCACGAGATAGGCGGCAACAATGGTCTTGCCGTGTCCAGGCTCCAAGGCGTGCAACGCCCCCAATCCGATCGCGATGATTCCTGCCGTAGCAAGAAACCACAGACTGAGATGTTGCGCCGCAATTAACTCGGTAAACCGGCTGCGTGGAGTCGGTTGCCTGTTCGGCTCAAGCGCGATCGCCGCCTGGGCTTGCGAAGTATGCAGCAACGGCGATCCATTTGAGTCAGCGGACGCAGATTTCGGTTTCCCGATTGGCGAAGGATGTCTAACCTGCTTCGAGCGAATTTGCGCAAGAGGGAGAACACTCCTCGGTGATATTGTGGCGCGAGATGAAACCGCGTTTTGCGACACTGCCCGGCTGAGAGCGTTTTCCATCCCCGCATTCGGCAGAGCGGCCTCGATCGCCGCGTCCAGCTGCTGCGGAGGGCTATTCAACAGGTCGGTTGGATAATTCTTCAATTCATCGCTCCGGTCCGTCGACGGCGCCGAGCTTTTGAGCAGCGAACCTTCACGGGCAAACGCAATAATCTCCTTCCACCCGGCGTGTCCTGCGTAGTTATTGTCGACATAGCGGATGTCCACAGACGACCGGTTCAAATCCGCGGGAAGCGCCGCCTCAAAAGTAAAGCCCATCTTCATCGTGGGCAGTCCTCCTGCTCCGGTCGGAAAGATCACCTGGCTCGACTTGACATTCAGCGGGATGCGCCTGCCATCGACAACGAGGGTGAGGCCGCGGGCCAACTCCTCACCTCGCGCCGCAATAAACCTCCCGATCGCCGGATCATCGGTCGACGCGGTGATATTGCTTTCTTGAAGCTCCTGAAAGGTTGGAATCTCCGCCAGGTCGATGATGTATTTGATCGCGATGCGATCGCCTGACAACTCGATCTTCGAATAATGATTGACGCTGAAGTTCCCCATCGGGTGCGCCCATGCAGGACGGCAAATACACAACGCGAAGAGCAGGGTGACGAGCAGAAAAGGCAGCCTAGCGCGCATCGTTTACCCCGCTTCCCTCGGACTGCGCGGCCGGGTTGAGAAGTTCGAGTTCCCGCTGAGCTTGATCTGCGTAGAGAGGATGAAAGCGAGGATTGATCTCGAGTGCCGCCCTCAGCCGGCGTTCCGCCTGATTCTTTTGTCCATCCCGTGACGCGATCATTCCTGCGTGGAACAGCAGCAGCGCGTCCCGCGTGCCGTATGTGAGCGCTTCTTCGCTTGCCCTGGCGGCTTCAACGAATTTGCCGTTTTTGTAGAGCGCCCAGGCCAATGCATCCCACGTGTAGATGTCGTGCCGAACCTCAAATTCCCTTCGAGCCAATTCGAGCGCTTCGGCAAGCTTCACATCGTGATCCGCGTAGAACAGCGCCAGATCGCGATTGTGCAGCACCTGGTTCACATGCCCCAGCAGTCCGATGTATTCAACCAGGCTGTATTGCTTCTCGGCGTTGACATGATCTCCGCTCTTTTCGTAGAGATCGCCAAGCTCGGCCACAAAGACCGGCATCGGGACGACCGCGATCGCCTTTTGATAGAGCAGAATCGCCTCGGGATAGTCGCCGCGATTCGCGCGGAGCCTGGCCAGGCCGGCCAGTGCGCGATAATCTCCAGGATGAATTCGCAGGGCCTCGCGGTAAGCCGCGTCGGCAGAAATAGCATCTCCGGTCTGCGCGTTAAACTCACCAAGCTCATAGTCGAGCCAAGCCAGGTTCTCGCTCGGAATGGCAGCTTCCCTTGCTTCGGCGACGGCCGCCTTCATCAACAGGATCGCTTCGCCGGTTTGGCCCGCGATGAATTGGAGATAGGCTACACGGCTGTCTCGCGCGTACGTGGTCCGCGCGTCAAACGCTGTCAATCTCGCGTAAGCATCGCGCGCCTTATCATATTCGCCCATGTCGGCATATGCATCGCCAATTACGGCAAAGGGCGATACATCGCCCGACCCGATTGCCAGCGCCTTTTGCGAGTATGCGATGGCGTCGGCAAATCGATGCTCGCCCATGCAAACCTCGGCCATGGTGGCCAGGGCGGATGCCGCGGAGAAGCCCGATGAGTCTATACCGAGCGACTTCGTCAGCGACTGATCGGACAATTCGTAGTCGCTCACATCGCCGGTTTCTCTCGCGCGCTGAAAGTAGGCCGCACCCAGCACCGCATACGCATTTGAGTCATTCGGGTTTCTCGCAGCCGCGGTTTGAGCTCTCTTGATCTGCCGATCGGTCTCGCCTGGCCGAGGGGTAAGTAAGTCAATTGGCACCGGTGGAAATATTGTGGCGGAGTCCGCCGGGCGCGTCTCACCCGATCGAGCCGCATTCGCTTCGACTACTTCCGGAGTGGAGGTAGACGCGGACATCTCGCTCAGATTCGAGCCCGCCGCTGTGCCGTCCGCTTTCTCCGGCTGCGGCGAATCGGGGCTCTTCGATTGGCTTTTTGGACTTTGCGCAAGTTTGCGGGCACGCGCAAGATTGCGTTCCGTGTAGGGATATTGAGGGAATGTCTGTTCCGCCTGCTCCAGAACGGCGACGGCCGCGCCGGCGTTTCCCGTATCGATGTCGATCTCTGCAATCTGATTTGCAATCCAGGCAAGATCCTCGACTTCGGTTGGCGACGTTTCGGTATACGCGAGATTGAGAAACTCAGTCGCGCCTTGGGGATCTCCGAACACTCTTCTCAATTTCGCGCCGATCATCAGCCCGGGTATGTTATTGGGGAGCATATTCAGCATCCATTGGGCATTCTTCTCGGCCGCGTCATAATCGCGGAGTCCGATCTGCGCCTCGGCCAGATATCCGTAAACCATGACATCGTCCGGCGTTCGCCGATTGAGCTGCGTCGCCTTTTCTTTCGCCTGCGCGAATTCCCCACGCGCGAGCATCAGCGCAACCTGTGTCTTTTGCAGTGAAAAATCGCCGGAATCGAGGTTGAATCCCCGCGCCAGAGCGGCCTCGGCATCGCTCAACCACTTGGCGTCGTCCGTTTCCCGCGCCCTTTTCAAATAGGCGTTGGCGAGTTCGTTGTATGCTTCGGCCTTTTTCGGATCGGCGGAGATCTCCTGTCTGGCCGCGGCGATGCGCTGCTCTGCGGGCGACTGATGGAGTAAAGTTGCAGATGCGGGCTGAACCGCTCGATTCGTGGTCAATGCCGGTTGTTGGGCGATTCCGGTGGCCGTGAGCACGACGCCGGCCACAAGGATTGCTGCACGACTGATCTTCATCGGAGGCCTTCTTCGCGCTTTCGCGTGAGACGGGGCTCTTCGAGTGAATGTGGATCGAAGAGCCCCCGTCGATTTAATTGAGTGTGATTAGTTCACAGGGCATGGCGATGGGCCACCCTGGTTAGCCGGCGGCGCATCTGAGTTCTGGCTGCTGGTTGAAGTTGGCTGGTCGCCGCAGCCTGTAGGATCGCCGGGGCTGACGTGCCGGCTGTCGCGTCCGCTATACGCGTAATGGATGTACGGGAACGTCTCCTGCGGAGGAACGTCCGGAGCGTTCACGCCGTCTCCGAGCAGGTTGTTCGGAGCGACGTCGAAGCCCGGGACGAGCACGCCACCGATGGCCACGCGCTCGACGATATCCACCACATCGTCAGTGAGACGCCTGCCGTTGGGGAAGCCTGCGGCGTCACCCGCAATGAGCCCGAGGCGTTTGCGCTTTGCCATGGGCGTAGGTGGCACGCCGGTATTGAGCCGCAGCAGGTCGGCGATCGGTCCCGCCTTGGTGCCGGTTGCAGCAATCGGCGGAGCATAGGTGACCAGGGGCAACAGGTCGGTGCGCGGCGGAGTCGGGATATTGAACCCATAGACGGCATTGAAGACCCTGGCGATCAGAGGATCCAGGTCAAACGGAGCGAACTGGCTGTCGTTCACCGGCTGCGACATGCTCCAGTAGTCCTTGCTCCCGGTTCCGATCACAAGTTCGTTGATGAGGGGATTGGCAAGGCGCTGCACCTGGTAGAAGTTTCCATAGCCCAATGCGGGCTGGGGAGACTGGCGAATGGTGATCTGTTGCCGCGAGGTGGTCGCCCACGCGCCGATCGTCGCCTTGGGATCGTTTGCAGGGTGCGCCGCGCCATCGCTTGTCAGCAGCGTGATGGGAACTTCGATGGCGATCGTGTTCACATTGAATCCCGAGAGCGAATTGGGGGCCGAGCTGAGCTGATCGTCTGCGTCCTGCGCCGCGGTAAGAGCTTCAACGCCCGTCCCCGCACGGTAATTCAGACTGTCGAAGGTTGCGCCCAAATCGATAAAGAAAGGATCTGCGACCGTTCCCGTAAAGACCCTGATATCGCTGGCGCCATCGCCTTTCAGATTGAAGATTCCCTGGGCGGCGAGTTCATCGTAGTTGGGCATGGTGCGCGGTCCCGCGTTGCTGGGCACTGCGATCAAAGCCCCACCCTCGGCGTTGGTCAGGTTGACCGTGCTGCCATGGCGGAGCATGGTCACGGTATAGGTCTGTTGAAGATTGATGCCGGCCGCGCCGGATCCGGTCAGCGAGGTGATGGCGGGCGGCACAATCGGTGTGCCGGGCTTGATGGGCGCGGGTGAATTCCCGGGCGCGTCAACACCGTTGCCTGCGCCCGCGAACCCCACGGGAAGCCCCGGCGCGCGAACGTGTGTCTGAAATCGGAATTGGAAGGTCACATCCGCCAGGGCATCGTTATTGTTATCGATCTTGATCTCATATAGGATCCCGGGATCGAAGGGGAAATAATTGGGCCCGTTCGCCGGCTCCAGAAATGGATCGACGTTCATGATGAAGGTGACGCGGTCCGGATGGTCGTAGCTGACAAACGCGTAGAAATCGGTGATGTCAGCCTTGTGGTCCAGCGCAGTGATGGGAGCTTCCCGGTGGCTCGATGCAAATGCGCCGGGAGGCGCGGCAAGCACCACGCTCATTGCGAGTGCCAGTGCGGGTTTCAGCTTCTGCATGGGGTTCTCCGTTTCTGAATACTCGGGTTGGGAAAAAGGAATCCGATATGGGGAGGTCTGCTCAGCGAAACGAATGGTTTCGGTGGATTCGGATCCCCTTTGCTGATGTAGGTACGCGACGAATTCAGATTCGGATTTAGACGCCGTGATTTTCTTCAATCCGTGAGCCATGAATGCCGACCGTCACCGATCCGGCGTGTGCTATGTCCTGAGTTTCAAGAAATTCACAAAAAAAGAAGGTAGCTATGAAATCCAGACGGCGTGTTCATGCGTATAAAGATTAAGGTGTAGGCAACGACTCGCGGTTTTGAAGCTATGCCTAGCCAAAATTCCGAACTGCCGCACAATCAGGTAGTTGGTAAATTCGTGTCTGGTGTGCTGCTCGGATGCGAAAATGGAGCATGTTACGTCTGTTGACCCTCCTCTTGACGCTGACAGCTGGGCTCGTTCGCTCCCGCCGCGATCTTCTCCTTGAAAACCTCGCATTGCGGCAGCAGCTCGCCACGTTGTCGCAGAAACAGCCTCGGCCTCGCCTCGCCAGGTCGGATCGGGCCTTCTGGGTTCTGCTTCGGCGATGCTGGACAGGATGAAAAGTGCGCTTGTGGTCGTGCGGCCAGAGACCGTCATACGTTGGCATCGCGCCGGCTTCAGGCAGTATTGGAAATGGCTCTCACGCAAACATCCTGTTGTGGGAAGAAAGCCCACGTGTCGAGAGCTGCGAGAGCTGATCTTTCGCAGGGTGGCCGAGAATCGCACCTGGGGTGCGCCGCGTATCCACGGCGAGTTGAAGATGCTCGGGTTGGAGATTTCCGAGCGCACAGTGCTGCGCTGGATGCGGAAGGCCCCGCGAGATCCCGGGCCGGCAAGACGATGGGCAGCCTTCCTCAGCAATCATCGCGATGCAATCGCCGCCATGGACTTCTTCACTGTGCCAACGCTCAGGCTCGGCGTGCTGTATTGTTTTTTCGTGATCGCTCATCATCGGCGTCGCATTCTTCACGGCAACGTCACTCGGTATCCAAGCAGCGCATGGGTATCTCAGCAGCTCCGAGAGGCCTTTCCTTACGACTCTCCGCCAAAGTTTCTCATCCTGGATCGCGAGCACGCCTTCGATGATGAGGTCTTGGAAACCGCGAAGAGTTTGGGTATCACCCTGGTTCGAATCGCGGTTCGAAGCCCCTGGCAGAATGGGGTTGCAGA
>JASHTH010000871.1 GCA_030040655.1 Acidobacteriaceae bacterium
AACTCCCATGAGCTTCTGGCAGAGACTTTTTAATGGTGGCTCGAAGGCACCTGCGCCAGCGAGCAAACGGCCATCTCCCGAACCGAAAATCGCAACTCCGAGCCCACCCGCCGATTTAATAGCAAACTCCGCTATTTCCAAAGCAAAGAAAGAATATGGTGACGATATTTACCTCGTTGTGGCGGCGGATCGCGGCGATAGCGAGCTGGTAGAAGTGCAACGGGGCAAGCTTGGCCGTGATCAGGTCGGGGGCGTGCCGCACGTCGCCGAAGCCGGCGCGCGCGGCTACCGGGAATTGCGCTGCGTTGTTCAGCCGTGGATCGTAGAAGGTGCCCTGGCCGTGCATTTCGAGGTTGGCGACGAAGGCGTTCCACTCCGTGACCGAGCCCCATCCGGTCCATGTGTGCAGGTTGACGCCGGCCAGGCCGAACGCCGGTGGTATAAGCGTCGCCGCGGTCTTGCCGTCGGGGCGAAACGCCTTGCCGTCCATGAACAGCTCGGCGTCGAAGTGGCCCGGGCCCCAGCTGTTCAGCACCGTTCGCACTGTCGCCTGGCTCACGCCCAGCAGATTGGCGACGGGTTGCAGGTTGGGCGCCAGCGTCACAATCGCGCCCACGTTCAGGTCGCGATTGGCCCATCCGTCGAGACGATGGCCGATGCCCGGTACGAAGGAGTTATCGACCGTGGAGTGGCATAGCGCGCACTGAATGCCTACCGAGCTAAGCGTCCCCTGCTTGTTGAAGTAGCCGGTGACGCCGACGACGGAGTTGAGCTTGAGCAGCGCCAGCGTGGTCGCCGGATCGGTCAGGTTCACCTTTCCGGCTTTGAGCTGCTGCACCAAACCCGCGGGGAGCGCATCGACGTCGACCTTCAACCCCACGGCGATCGCCGTGGCCGGGCTCACGCCCGACCCTACGCCGCCCAGCTTACCGCCTTCGATGGCCTGGTGCAGATGCAGCGTGCCGCCCCAGAAAGCCTCGTCGCCAAACGTGTCGTAGCGAAAGATGGTGCGCCCCTCGGCGAGCATGGCATTCGCATTTGCCTGAATGGGATCGGCAAGCTGAGCCCAGGCGCCCGGCGCCTGCCGGCCCGCCGCGGCCGGCTTGGCCATGGCGTGCGTGGCGGGCGCGAATCTCGTAACCAGGGGTAGCGAGCAGACAAGCGTTGCGGCGAGGGTGACCAGAAAGAAGACTGCGGTTCGTTTGGACATAGGAATCGCTCCGGCGCGGGAAACGCGCAGTTGGGCCGGCAATTGCTCGTTTCATGAGGCCGGGGAAACCGCTTGAAGACAAACATCGAGCGGCATGGCTCCTCGGCCATGGAGACCGGTCATGAAGGCATGGCGCGGTTCAGAGCAGCTTGATCGACTGCACCTTCATCGTGTCGCCCTGGACATCGCCGGTGACGTTCACGCGCAGGTGGTCTTTTTTGTCGGAAGCTTTCAGCGCGGTGAGAATCTGCCTGTTCCCGTTGGCGTCGAATTTGATGAACTTCTGGTCGCTGGTTACGATGCCGAATCCGCTGGCGGCGCATTTCAATGCGCAGTCGCGAGTGTGGCTGTCGGGCGTGCTTGCGACCTTAGCCGAGCAGTTGACGTCGACCACGGGGACATCCCTGAATGTCTCGGCCCCGGCCAGGCCGGGAACCATGAGCAACCCGGACAACAGGAGCCAATAGGCTTTACGCATCATTTCCTCCTTGAGAACTGAGCAGTACACGGAAAGTCGAGCTTCGAATTTTGGTTTTGCCGAATCACGATGAAACCACCCGCGAGCGGGCTTCGGGTTCGTCGGCCGCGGAAGGCAGCGCCTGCTCGCGATACGCGGTGAGTTGCCAAAGAGCGAAGGCGGCGACGGCGATTTCCACGTCGCGCACGGCGAGGTCGTAGAACATTCCCGTGGTGACGAGATTGACGGCAATGGCCACCAGCCATAGGCCGACGATGATGCTCCCGATCCGAGTCCAGCGCGTGAGCACAATGATTCCTGCAGCGATCTCGACAATGCCCACCATGTGCATAAACGTCGGCGCGCTCACAGGGACAATTCTCGTGGCCAGTGGGCTCAAGTACATGGTCCAGTCGGTGAGCTTGTTAAAGTACTTGTCGATCCCGGCGAGGATGGGCCCAACACCGAGACCGATGCGCAGCGCCCACCATGCGGTTTTGAGCCCACCCTCGAACTCTCTCATCGCCCCTCCTGCACGAATGGAGCGCGCATTTCGCGGAAGGTTACAGAGAGACGAGGCAGAGTTGTGCGGAGATTGGCGCCCGGCGATGCGATGCGCCGCGCGGGCAAGAACCGTTGCTGTAACCTTTCCCGGCTTCGAAACTCTATACTCCGGGCGAGCCATGGAATTACTGGAGATTGCGCGCTGCGAAGCTTGGACTGACGAGCAGGTGGTGGAGCGTGTGCTGGCGGGAGAAACCGGTCTCTACGAGATCATCATGCGCCGGTACAACCAGCGGCTCTATCGCGTGGTGCGCTCCATTCTGCGCGACGACGACGAGACCGAGGACGTGATGCAGGATGCCTACGTGCGCGCTTACCAGCATTTGCGCCAGTTCGAGAGCCGGGCGGCCTTCTCCACCTGGGTAACGCGCATCGCCGTGCACGAGGCGCTGGCGCGGCTGCGCCGACGCAACCGCTTCGCGCCGCTCGAGAATGCCGATGAAGACGGAGAGATTCCGTTGAGTGCAGCCACGCAGTTTCCCGACCCGGAGCAAAACACCTCGCAATCCGAGATTGCGCGCATGCTGGAAGAAGCGATTCTCGCCCTGCCTGAGCCTTACCGCGTGGTGCTCATGCTGCGCGACGTCGAAGAGATGAGCACGGCCGACACTGCGGCCTCGTTGAGCATCTCCGAGGAAAACGTGAAGGTGCGGCTGCATCGCGGCCGCGCGCTTGTCCGCAAGGCTCTGTATACCCGCACCGGCTCGCAGGCAAAAACCGCATTCGCGTTCATGGGCGCGCGCTGCGATCACGTGGTGGAGCGAGTCTTCGTCCGGCTCGCGGCGCCCGCGGAAAGCGATCGTCCGGTCTAACCTCCCTGCTCATGCAATAATCACGGTGCAGGCGCGGGAGAGTGTTAATTGCTATTCGATTGCATCACCATCGTGCAGTTCAGATCTTCTTTTGAAGCCACATCTGCTCTTTTACGGCAATTCCTGAGTTGCTGTGGCCTTTTGGGTTTAGTGCAAGGTCGCCGCTCCTTGGGGTCGCGTCGACTCAAGTATAGCGACTTCGGGATACAGTCACTCAGGAATTGCTATAGTCGCGCGAATGCCGCACGTGCAACACGTGATGGGACCTTTGCGTGAAGCGATTGGAGTTCATCCCAGTGGCAGTTCCGCAGCCGCTTCGCGCTGCCGCATGGACACCCCCAATGCCTTTTAAGCCCGTTACCTCGCTACGGCTTTCTGTCCATGAACAATACCAATCAACAAATTCGTCGATGCATCTCGCTAAGAGGTGCATTCTGCTGGGCAAGGTCATCCCGCTAATTCAGTGTGCGAACTCTCCGAGCAGATGAAAGTGGGCTTCTCTCCTCGTTCCCAGGAGTTGCTTCAATGTTTCCCCCGAATTGGTCAGTCTTCGGCCCTCATATTCGAGGAAGAACCGACCCCGATCGTCTTTCAAGTCAAAGAACGCCAAAGCGTCTGCTAACACCGTACCTACCGTTGTGGACCCCGGAAACTCCTGATGGAACCTTCGGATGAACGGCAAAAACTCTACGGTGATTCGGACCTCAGTACTGCTTCCGGAAGACACCACCAGATTCACCGCCGAACCAGTATTTACGAGGGTTCCCGCGGCGGGAGTTTCGCTGATCACACTTCCTGAGGGTACTGTGCCGCTGGACGCCGTCGTCACCGTTCCCAGCACCAGGCCCGCGCTGGTGATCGCCGCCGTCGCTGCCGACTGCGTCAGGCCCACCACGTTTGGAACGGCCACCTGCTGCGGCCCCAGCGACACCACCAGGTTCACCGCCGATCCCGTGTTCACCAGCGTTCCCGCGGCGGGAGTTTCGCTGATCACGCTTCCTGAAGGTACAGTGCTGCTATACGCCGTCGTCACTGTTCCCAGCACCAGAAAATCACTGGTGATCGCCGTCGTGGCCGCGGACTGCGTGAGACCCACGACGTTGGGAACGGTCTCCTGCGGCGGCGGGATACCGACGCCTCCCGGATCGGTGATCGAACCGTTGACCGTGCCGTCTTCGTCCCCGAATCCTCCGTCAGTGATGGTCAGTGTCGCTACATTCGTTCCATTGGCTGTAAACAACGAAGTGGCGTTCGTCCATTCGCCACCGATTACCTTCCAGTACTGTGCGTCGGATGGGATGGCAGCGGGGAAGGTCATGGTTACCGTAACAGTTTGACCGGGAGTCAGGCCTGTTACCGTCCAGGAGAAGAATCCGTACGGGAAGGTCACGCCGGCGGGCAGGGGGGTTGGCAGGCTGGCAACGGGCACCGCACAGACTCCAATCCGACCTGCACTTGTCGTGAAGGCTACGGGAGCGATTTTTGTTACGAAGCCGGTGGAGTTGTCGGGTACGTTGGGTTTCGTGGGCTGGATAAGACTGGAAGTGGTTCCGTTAAAGTTCGTCGACTCTGTCGAGCCCGTAACATACGCGCTGCCCGAGCAGTCCACAGCTATCCCATGTCCCGAGTCATCGTAGTTGGGGCTGCCGCCCAAGTACGTCGAGTACACCAGCGCCGTGCCCCCGGCATTGATCTCGCTCACGAAGAGGTCACTGAAGTCGATGAGACTCGGCTGGATAGCGTTCACGGTGGGAAAGTCCGCCGAATCGGTATAGCCTGTCACATACGCGTTCCCCGAGGAGTCCACGGCAATGGCATTCCCCGCATCCGAGGTGCTGCCGCCCAGATACGTCGAGTACACCAACGCTGTCCCTGCGGCATTGATCTCGGTCACGAAGGCGTTCGTGACATAGTCCGCCCCAAGGCCGCCGAGATGCGACTGGATAGGACTGGAACTGGTTCCGGGAAAGTTCGCCGAGCCGGCACTACCGGTCACATATGCGTTCCCCGAGGAATCAACCGCAATGCCCGCTCCAATATCCCCCGTCGTGCCGCCCAGATATGTCGAGTACACAATCGCCATGCCGCCGGCTGCGATCTTGGTCACAAAAGCGTTGGTGACGCACGGAGCTAAATCGATGACGCTGCAACTCGATGCACTGGTGCCCTCAAGCGTCGACTGGATCGGACTGGTGCTTGTCCCGGGAAAGTTCGGCGAGTTGGTGGAGCCCGTCACATAAGCGTTCCCGGCTGAATCGACGGCAATGGCATAACCCTGATCGTCATAGTCGCCGCCCAGATACGTCGAATACACCAGCGCCGTGCCTCCGGCACTGATCTCGGTGACGAAGCTGTTGAAATTGGCTCCGCTGCCCAGAGTAGCCTGAAGGGGATTTTTCGTCGGAAAGTTCGACGAGAAGGTAAGGCCGGTCACATACGCATTGCCTGCTGGGTCTACGGCGATGCCATACGCCGCGTCGCCATTAATGCCCAAACCGGCATGGCCGTCGTTGCCGTTGCCACCTAGATACGTCGAGTACACCAGCATCGTGCCCTCGGCATTGATCTCAGTCGCGAAGACGTTATAGAAGTCTCCGCTCATAGCCGGCTGGATAGGGTTCATGGTAGGGAAGTCAGTCGAAGCGGTAACACCCGTTACATAGGCGTTTCCTGAAGAGTCCACGGCGATTCCGTTCCCGGTATCGCTGCCGCTGCCGCCGAGATAGGTCGAGTACACGATTGCCGTGCCCGCAGCATTGATCTTGGTTACAAAAGCATTGTTAGACCCGCCAAGAGTGGGCTGGATGGAACTGGGTCCGGTCCCGGGAAAGTTCGCCGACTCGGCAATTCCCGTCACATACGCCTCCCCTGAAGAGTCCACGGCAATGCCGTTCCCATAATCGGCTACGCTGCCGCCCAGATACGTCGAATATGCCAGCACCGGGTCGATAATCAGGGGCTGCGACCGATCGTAATTGGACACTCTAATCGTTACTTCCCCCGTGCTCCTCAGAGCGTAAGCGCCACTGACTTCACGCCTCCCGTTGGCGGTCTCCTGGTAGATGGTCGGTTTCCGCAAACGCACTTCGCCTCCGTCTCCTGCGACCACCAATTCGCCGTCTGTAATTGATATCCGGGCAGCCCCGCCGATCTTCATGGCAATCGCAGCAGGGTCCGCCCCCGGCGCCACCACGAAATCCTCCTCCAATCGCCGGTGGTTGCCGTAATAGACCAGGTCAATACCCGGATAAACGTCGTGCAAGCGGACCTTGCCGTAGTTGGGCACGTTGGTGCGCCAATTACTACGATCGCTTCCGATAAAGTAGTTACTCTTCCCCGGCTGTTCCTCTAGGCCTGTGGCCCGCGCGTTCCCATTGCTGCCGGCCAGCTTGATTCGCAAAACCGATTGATTCGCTTGCTCCAGTTTTGGAGATCGCCGTAGCGGATCGGGTTTCCCTGCGCCCTGCGCCTGTTTTTTCAGCTTCAGGATCAACTCGTCCCCGGTCAGGAACAGGACGTAACCCGCACCGCGCGAAACAAACTTCACGCGCCGATCCGTCTGTCCCACGTTGGCCTCGAAGCTGAGCGGCAACTTCCCGTAAACTTCCGCGATTTGCGCGCCCTTCCGCACGGTGCGCGCTGGCTCCGCGGAGGGTCTCCCTGCATTTTGCGTTCTGCCGCCTTGCGGCGCTATAACGGCAACCAGTCCTATGAGCGAAAACGTAAGCATCGGTCTTTTCATTGCGACCCTCCTATGATTGATTTCCTGGGGACCGGACACCGTCTTCCAGGTGCACCTTCGCGGCACGAACTCGCTTCACTCAACTCAAGCAGCGGTTGGGGGGATTGGAAGCAAGGAGAGAACAAGTGCGAAGGCGCACACTCAACATCTAATGATCAGGAGTTGGCGTCTCTATGGACGATTATCACTCCGCGTCGGAATCGGACGCTAAGACTCGACCTATTCAAACCAGGACTTCCCTCCGGGAATTCGGTAGCGGTCACTATACACCCGCACACCTCCTGTTCGCAGCCGTTGAGAGCAAGTTTATTTTCTCTTGTGGTGTCCATCGCGAGGGTTGCGAACGGCGCAATCGTGCCGAATCGCCCGCGAATGGACGCGGCCTCCACTCAGCGAACAACCCAGCGTACAGTCGTTTAAGTGACGGTGGTTATTCTCATTGGAGCGAGTGACCGCCAATCCGGAACATTCGGGCGGAACCGGGCCCCGGCCCGGCAGGCAGGCGAAACTTCCCAATTGCCGACCACTCTCCCAGAATTCGGTCAATGACCGCATTGCCATGTTTGCGTCAACCAGCTCACCCAATCATTGTGCTGGTGGGAGACGGTGTAGATCAGTGTGCTAGCCTCACTTCAAGCCTCGATTCCAAATTCCAGTACCCAGGGACTCACATCGGAAGGAGTTCGGAATGGCAGCAAGGAGTTACGACATCATTACGGTGGGCGGCGGGATTGCAGCGTCCTCACTGGCAATGGCGATGGCCGGGCGAGGCGCCAAGGTGTTGGTGTTGGAGCGGGAGACGCAATTCAAGGACCGTGTACGCGGAGAGGCCGTGGTGCCGTGGGGCTTGGCTGAAGCAAATGAACTCGGAATCTGCCGTTTGCTTAAGGAAAAATGTGCCCATGAGGTGCCTCATGTCGAGACTGGTTCGGGGTTACGAGACCTCAGAGCGACTACGCTGCAGCAGTTGCCCCTGCTTTCGTTCCCACATCAGGCTATGCAAGAAACATTGCTCGCAGCTGCGGAGGACGCTGGCGTGGAAGTGCGCCGCGGGGTTAGCGTTCAGCAAGTAAAGAGCGGGACCGAACCCGGCGTGCTTGTGAATGGGAGGAGACTTGAGCGGATCTCGGCCCGTCTCGTAATCGCTGCCGATGGCCGCGGTTCCGCGATACGAAAACAGGCTGGTTTTTCGGTCAGCGGACAAAGCAATGTCTACTTCATGGCCGGTGTGTTGCTCACAAATGTACATGCATCCACGGAGATCATGCACGCCGTTTTCAACCCTGATCTTGGCACATGGACCGGTTTGATTCCTCAGGCGGGCGGCCAATTCAGGGCGTACCTTACTTATCCGAAGATGATGGGCTACCGCATACAGGGGGAATCCATGTTCGATCTATTCCTTCGAGAGTCCGCGAAAGGGTATCCACCGATGGGCGATTTTTGCGTCGGTGCGAAAAGTATCGGGCCGTTGGCCAGTTTTGATGCGAGCGATGCCTGGGTGGAAGAGCCTTATCGCGATGGTGTGGCGCTGGTCGGCGATGCTGCGGCTACGACGGATCCCACCTTCGGCCAAGGGCTTTCGTTCGCTCTGCGTGCGGCGCGAGTGCTTCGCGACGAACTTACGAAGAACTCCGACTGGGACGTTGCGGGACGCCACTATGCCGAGCAGCTTCGGGAGAGCTTTCATGCCTGCCACGTTGTAGAAGGCTGGATGCGCAGCCTCTTTCAAGATTCTTCACCGGAAGCAGCGGGATTGCGGACGAGACTGATGCCTCTTATTGCCGAGGACCCCAAGCGCGTTCCGGATCACATTCTCAGTGGTCCTGACCTGCCTTTGAATGCCCAGGTGCGTGCCCGGCTCTTTGGCGAATGCTGATTCCATCTGGGTTGAGGGGGTTCGGGGCGTATCACCGCCAATTCGGAACATTCGGGCCGCACCGGGCTGGCTGGCTTGCCGGGCAGGCGAAAGTTCCGAGTTGGCGACGACACGACCAGAAACCCCGTCGATGAGTGCCTTGGCCTGTGGGTGTTGAAAAACTCGGTGCCGGTCGAGGATTCTTGATGCGATCCCCATGGCAATAAGGGCGGCATAGCAGCATAGTTCGACCATGCTGTTGTGGATTGCCATTGGCGGAGGACTAAGGAACATGATGGGGCACCACGCCCGCTCGGAATCGCTGTTCTACTATTTTCGTCTGGAAGATCAGGTTCCGGAAAACCATTTGTTGCGGTTGATCGATGAGCACATCGACTTCAGCTTCGTTCGTGAGCACCTGAAGGACAGCTACAGCGATACCGGCCGTCCATCGATCGATCCGGAGCTGCTGTTGCGTATTGTGCTGATCGGCTATCTGTATGGCATCAGCAGCGAGCGCAAGCTTGTCGAAGAATTGCGCATGCATCCGGCCTGGCGCTGGTTCACAGGGCTGGGCTTCGATCAGAAGATTCCGCATCACTCTACGTTCTCGAAGAATCGCCATGGGCGCTTCCAGGAATCGAAGTTGTTCGAGCAGATGTTCGAACGCATCGTGGCCCAGTGTTTAGAAGTAGGCCTTGTGCACGGAGACAAGCTATCGGTCGACGGAACGTTCGTTGAGGCGAATGCGTCGAAAGAGAGTCGCATCCCGAGAGAGCAACTGGCGGAAGCCGCGCAGTTGAATCGAACGGTTCGCGAGTGGCTCGCTGAACTGGAAGCGCAGGACCCAGTTGAGGAGGACGAGGCTCTGTCGTTGGCGTCTGCAATTCACGCGATCTCCGAAACGCACCTTGGTGGCGAAGACATTCTGTTCGCGGATACGCGCGCCGCTTTGGAGGTTGAAAGTGCCAATCTACGCGTGACCGCTGACATGTGCGGACACCTGGCGGCATGGCTCAATGGAGAACCGATCGCGGTCGACGGTTTCACCTCAGGACATCCGATGGTCGATGCCAAAGTCAACGAGATTGTTCACATCTCGCGGGCCGAGGCACTGGCCAGCTGCAGCGATCTTCGGAAATTCAAAGAGGCTCTCCAGGAGGTATTTCCGGAATTGGTGGAAGGTGATCGCCGATGATAGCGAGTGGCATCGCGCTTCGGTCGTCTCCATCGAAAGAAGCGAGAGAATCCCCCCCAGATTGGAGGGTGAATCGTCCCATCTCTGACGGTGTGCGGAGGCGTCACGGGAATTTACATTTATCCCGCTTTCTGCACGGTGGCCTGTGCCTGCCACTCCACTGGGAAGCTGATGGCTTGGCGGAGGCCGAGCAGGATCTCCGCTCCTCGTGAGACTGGATAGGTGTTCCGCCTCTTCCGTCGGCGAAACATACACGAGTCTGGTCGCCGTTGTACCGTCCTCACGTTGCACTTCGTCGATGCTCCAACTTCCAGGGTCGAGGCGATTCAGCGCGAAGCGGACCATCAAGCGGGGATCCAACAGCGTTGAATTCTCTTGCGGAGCGCCCACTCTGGCAGCTTCGAGCAAGTGCTTCAGGTCGTCGAGCGCTTCATTGGGCACAGGCTCCAGTTAGTGGCCGTGCTCGTCGAGCAGCTGATCGAGCAACCGAGACCGGGACGGCCGACTCGCCAGCTCTTTCAGGCTAACCAGCCCCATCGGCTCCTGCTGGAGCCCTCTTATTCCGAAAGGATCCGGAATCTCCTGCATATCGAGCGCGATTCGGTGTCGAATCCACCTTTCACAGATCGGGGAGGGCGCGGTTCAACGGATTCTGGAACCGAGCGTTCAGAGCCTTTCCCCCGTGAAGGAAACGACCATGTACCCGGCGCAATTCCCGATTCTGCTGAGGGAACGGCTGCAAGGGAAATCCGTTGCTGAAGTGGCCGAGTACCTTGGAATCCCGCCGAAGGATGTGAACCGGCTTCTTGCGGGTCACTGGCGGCCCACCAAAGGCATCTGCAAGAAAATGGGCCTGAAGGTGGTTTACGCTTTGGTGGACTCGCCCAACCCAGGGAACGTCTGAGCTTGTCATTGAGCGGAGGGTGTTCGGCTGATTGCGACTTGCAGTGCAATCATGAAACAGAGGGAAATCGTGATCCGTCGCCCGTTTTCATTCTTCTTCCTGGCAATCCTGTTTGGAGCTTCAGGCCTGGTTGTTAGCAAGCTCTCGGCAGATGGACTTACCTCGGACGCATCGAGCGAAGTGCAAGTGGCGATGGACAGCCGCTATGAAGGCGGCAATTGGTGGTACCGCGACGGCTATTACTACCTTTTCGCTTCGGCAAGCCAATGCTGCAAAGGTCCGCTGAGCGGATACGGTGTGTTTGTGGGCCGCGCGACCACTCCGGCGGGGCCCTATTTGGATGCTCAAGGGGTATCCATGATGGCGATCAATGTGGGTGGCACGCCGGTGCTGAAGATGAATGGCAACAGCGTGGTTGGGCCGGGCGGAAATGTGATCTTCAGGGATGAGTCCGGCCGGACGTACATTCTCTACCACGGAATTGTGAGCAGCAACCCATATTACACAGGCGATGTGGGGTATACCGCGCGGCCAGGGTTCATTGATGCCATCGACTCGGTGAACGGATGGCCTGTGGCCCGCGGCGGATTCAGACCTTCCGATCAGTCTGCACCGCAGCCGCTTCCGATTGCGCAGCCGGGTGGAACCAGCAGCTATGTGAGCGTGCTGGCGACCCCGGATACTCCACACACCGCGATTGGGGCCTTGTCGGACAGTTTTAATTCAACGGCCTTGAGCTCGCAGTGGTCATATATCCACGGCCAGCCGCCCTATGCGATGACGGGCGGTAGCTATGCAGTGCAGACCGTCTACGATTTCTCCTACGCTTTGGCGAATGGGCCGTTGCTGACGGAGAGCGCGCCTGCCGGCGATTACATGGTGGAAACGAAATTGACGTTTGATCTTCCCGTGATAGGTGCGAATGCCGACTATGCTCAAGCGGGCCTGCTGCTGTATGGAGACAACGAAAACTACGTGCGCCTCGATGTTTATTCCAACGGCGATACGCGCCAAGTGGAATTTGTCAAGTCCGAAACGCCGCCTGCCCCGGGATATCCAACCTGGGGTACTACCGATCTTGGTCCTCCTTCCCTGGCCAACCAAGTGAACGTGTGGCTGCGCATCGTGAGAAGGAACGTGAATGGCCAGCAAAACTACACGGCCTACAGCAGCGCGCACGGCGTGACCTGGATTCAGAGCGGGACTTGGGTTGACGATTTGGGCTCGCGGGAAAAGATATGCCTGTACGCAGGGAATCCACCTGGATTTACCGCCAGCTTCGATTACGTGACTGTTTCAACCTTACAGTGAACCCAGCGGATGGAAATGTGCAGATTGAGGCAACCCCCAAAGCTGTCGCGGCCAGGCTTTTTGCGGCACCCAGTGACGAAGAGCGTTGGGGCACGCATATGCGCTATCAGTGCGAGAGACCGAGGCGCGCAGCGTGCTTGAAGAATTGAAAAGACATTCAACGCAAAGATATGTGCCGGCCTCCGAGACAGAAGTTACGCGGCACTGCAAGTTTCAGTCCCCGGCAAGGAAAACACCTATCGTGGGCGCCTGATGGCGCCGATTAACGCGGCCAGAGCGAGGTTCAAGTACAAGAATGGCGCTCTATGTAGCTGCGTAGTGGCGCGGCATTTCGTCGGTGTTGACCCCAAGCTGATCGAATGGGCCTGGATCGTCGAACAGAAGAGATATGCCACCCCGAAGGAAATCGCCGATCTCTGCAAGGGAACGGCATGAATCGAGACATGCTCCCCGGTGAGACGTCCGGATGGCCAACTCACCGAGAACTCCGTCAACGAGCGATTTGGTCTGTATGCGCCGTTCGAGGGATGTGCTTACACGGCGAGAACCCCAATCGAATCCCAATCGGCGAAGTGCGGAGCCAGTTTTCGCTGTGCAAATTCAGCCCAGCCGCTAGAGCGGGTTAAACTCGTCACTCGTCTGTCCAGCCAAACTTTTTGCGGGTCGCGCGGCTTCTTCGTCGCCATGACACCGTTGGGCTCCAACGCCTTCATAGCAATCATCGGTTAGATCGGATAAGCCCGTTCCGCCGCCTGATCGGAAATGGATTTGCCCGCAAACAAGGTCTGTTGGGCATTTCAGTGCTGTCGATCACAGACGCTGCTCGCAGGCGACGTGCCAAATCACCATGGGATTATTCCTATCGCCGCGATAATTCCGACAGCGAGCAGGGCCACAAAACCTGAGTACCTTTTCCTAAATGTCGATTTCATGTCCGTCTCCCCTCTGATTCTGGGGCGCGGTAGTCGTTCTCACCCCGAAATCCGATGGTCAGCATCCTGCAGTTTCCTCTTCGCGTAACGTCGTTGGATAGTGGCTGCGTGCGCCGGTATGGGCAATCCGATTGCGGTCATGGGTCCCCCGGCGCCGGCAGTTAAACCGCCGACCGAAGAGAACCTGAGCGGAATTGCGGGATAGACTAACGCCCGCCGGCCGGTCGATTTCCGCTCACGCAAGAGAAGAGGGCGACCACGCGCCGCCCTCATGTGATGATCACTGCATAAGAACGTTCCAGTATTTGGCGCAGAACGATTGAATTCACCGCGACCCACTGTGCCTCCCCTCCGGGTGATGAGCATTTCCCATCTGCTTCTCTGCCGGACGATTGCACTCAGAGCGTCCTCTATCTCAGTTAGCCTGTAGTCGCCGAGATCTCAAGTGTCCATTACTTTAGTCAAGTGGACAATTGAGATCATGTCAAATCGTTCTGAGGTACGGAGAATTTCCAGGGCAACAGCTCGTGGATGCGGTTTATCGGGTGATCGGCGATCTGTTCGATCCAGAGCGATACATAAGCAATGCGCCACCGCCGCTAAACCCTATTGGCCAAGGGCCAGGGCGGACACCGCGACAGGAACTATCCAAAGAAGAGCGGCTTGGCCGGAAAAAGGCGGATCGCTTCTCTGGAGCAAAACCGGGAAATCTGCGGACAGGCGTAGCTTGCGGCGTATATAAAAGAAAGGCACGCTACCAGCCAGAGGCATTTCCTTCGCTACCCTCGCAGGCATTCAGGAGAGAGATTATGTTCGCACGAACCTACGATTTACGGCTTGCGGCCCTCGCAGTATTCGCTCTCACCGCGGCTGCCTCATTCGGCGCCCTGGCCGCAGCCCCCGCCTCCCAGCCCGCAGCATCCGCCGCCGATAGGAGGGCGCAAGCGGCTAAGAACTACGGAAGGCTTCCCCTCAGCTTCGAAGCCAACCAGGGTCAGGCGGATCCGGGGGTGGAGTTTCTCTCGCGGGGCGACGGCTACTCTCTCTTCCTGACAGACTCGGGTGCGATTCTGGCGCTGACCAAAGTCGGTCGGCTCGTGCACCAAGGCGATGGACTGGCCGGCGCGGACGCTCGGGCGTTGCCGGCGGCCAAATCGGGGAAGATCGGCCTGGTCGGGATGAAATTAGCTGGAGCCAGTCGCCCGGTGCAGGCCAGGGGCGAAGATCAGCTTCCCGGAAAGGCCAACTACTTTATCGGCAACGACCCGGCCAGGTGGCGCCGTAATGTGCCGACCTATGCCAAGGTACGCTTCAGCGGCGTCTACCCCGGCGTGGATTTGGTTTACTACGGCAACCAACGGCAACTCGAGTATGACTTCGTGATTGCGCCTGGTGGCAGCCCCGCACCGATCCGTCTCCAATTCTCAGGCACCCGGCGGCTCCAGCTTGACGGCGAAGGCAACCTGATCCTCACCGCGGCTGAAGGCTCACTGAGCTTCCACAGGCCCGTCGTCTACCAGGAACTGAACAGCCGCCGCCAGGCTGTTGATGGTCGCTTCACATTGCTGGCCAACCGCTCGGTCGGTTTCTCGCTGGGCAGCTATGACCACTCTCGGCCACTGATCATCGATCCGGTTCTGGTGTACTCGACATATATCGGAGGATCGTCCGGTCTCGGCGTCCTTTCCGGGGACTCTGCCAATGCCATCACTCTGGACGATGACGGTCATGCCTTCATCACCGGTTTTACGGGCTCACCCAACTTTCCCGTAACCAGCGGTGCCTATCAGAAGACAAGTACAGCCACGGAGACCAACCAGTACATTCCCTTCGTTGCCGAGCTAAGCCAGTCCGGCGGGCGCTTGCTCTTCTCCACCTATGTGGGCGGAACGACAGCCGACCAGGCGTACGGGATTGCCGTGGATAAGGCCGGCAATGTCTATATCGCCGGCAGCGCCTTGTCGTCGGACTTTCCTGTGACCACTGGTGCGTATCAGACGAAGAACCATGGCGCGGCCATCGAAGCTCCTAACGCCTTTGTCACCGAGCTGAACTGGGAGGGCAGCGACCTGATCTATTCCACTTACGTGGGTGGGAGCGGAGCCAGCAAATTCCTGGGCGACGCGGCCACCGGGCTGGCCTTGGACAGCGCCGGCAACGTGTATATCGCCGGGACGGCGTATTCCAGAAACTTTCCGACCACCGGCGGAGCCTTCCAGAGAACGAACAAAGCAACGGGCGCCGACACCGCGAATGCGTTCGTGGCCAAACTGAATCCGGATGGCACGCGGCTGATTTACTCCACCTACCTGGGTGGGACGGGCTCAGTCGGGGCCTCCGGCGTAGCCATCGACGCTGCCGGTAATGCATTTGTGGCCGGCGAGACTCAAAAGGACTTCCCGGTGACCGGCGGTGCCTTCCAGACCCGATTCAAAGCAGGCTCGTCCGGTTACAACGCATTCATTACAAAGTTGAACCCGGATGGCAACGGGCTCGTCTACTCCACCTACATAGGCGGCAGTGGCAGCGTTACGGTGGCCGGCCCGGCCTTGGACAGCTCCGACGATGCTTTCATTACCGGATACGCGTATGGAAACGACTTCCCGGTGACCGCGGGCGCGTTTCAGTCGACCAACCATGCGGCGGCAAAAAACGGCCCCAACGCATTCGTCACAAAGTTGAACCCTGAAGGCAGCAGACTGGTCTACTCCACTTATCTGGGCGGCAGCCTGGACGACCAGGCAGCAGCCATCGCCGTGGATCCCACCGGCCATGCGATTGTCGGTGGGTATTCCGCATCCACTGACTTTCCGGTGACCGACCTCGCACTTCAGATTCAAAACAAGACCCCATCGGCTCACCCCGGTTACAACGGCTTTCTGACCAGACTCGATTTCTCCGGCGGTGGACTGATCTATTCCACCCTGGAGGGCGGGGACGGCTACTACTTCGCCGCTTACGGCACCCTGGGCGACGGCGTCCAAGCTGTGGCCGTCGACGGCGACGACGACGTCTATTCCGCTGGGAAAGTCTTTTCCACAAATTTCCCGGCGACGATCGGTGCATTTCAAAGGGTGAATCGTGGCGCCGCCAACCACAATTTCAACGCCTTCGTCGCCAAGATGCACCTGGACGCTTCCACCCAGATTGGAACGACCACAACCTTGAGTTCCAGCGCGAATCCGGCGGCAGAGGGCGCCAGCGTTGAATTGACGGCCAAGGTAGTGGACGCGATCGGGAGAGATGCAATCAACGGAGTTGTTACGTTTACCGTTGGTGGAAAAACTGTGGCGACTGTGGACGTGAGCACCGCCGGCGTGGCGACGTTCTCAACTTCGACCCTCGCCGTGGGAGCGAATGCAGTGGCCGCGAACTACGCCGATCCCCGGCCCTATTACGCGTCCAGCGCTGCCAGCCTGACTGAAACCATCACCGGGCCGTAAGCCACCGAGCTCATCTTTTCCCACCTGGAGCAACCTATCCCAGAGCTCAGAGGGTGACTTTGGTCTTTGGCGTCCTCAGTAGTCGCACAGGCATGCCGCGGGCTCGGAAACGGAAGAGGTTCATCCCGAAACGCCGCGTTCTGCGCTGAGAGTGGAGCGGGCGGCGGGATTCGAACCCACGCAGTGCCAGGTTGGAAGCCTGGTGCCTTTCCGCTTGGCGACGCCCGCTCAAGAGATGGTCCAGGGAGTGGGACTTGAACCCACGATCTCGCGATTATCGATCGCGTGCTCTGCCAACTGAGCTATCCCTGGATAAAGAAATTGGTGCCGGGTGCAGGAGTCGAACCCGCGTAGCTTGCTTGTAAGACAAGCGTTCTACCGTTGAACTAACCCGGCCCTTCTGCTACACAACTGGAGCGCGTGATGGGGCTCGAACCCACAGCCTTCGGCTTCGGACGCCGATGCTCAATCCGTTTGAGCTTCACGCGCGTGGACAACAACGTTGGGGCCGTCCGCGGGAGTTCAACCCGCATCTTCATCGTTAGGACCGATGCGCTCTCTGCATTGAGCTAGGACGGCACAAACACCCCGGGGTCCCCAACGACAGGTCTTCGTCGTTGGGGTGGTAGTATCTGGAGCGCCAGGCAGGACTCGAACCCGCGTGTGACGGCATTAGAAGTGCCGCGCCTCATCCATCTCGGCCACTGGCGCTCGTTGGTGGAGCCGGTGGGACTTGAACCCACATTGGGATTTCTCCCCCTGATTAAAAGTCAGGTCTCTGCAGCCAATTCGAGTACGACTCCAATGTTGGTGGGTCACCGGGAAGTCGAATCCCGTCCGAGCGGTTAAGAGCCGCCTATGCTGCCGTCAACACCTGTGACCCGCTGGTGGACGTGGCGAGAGTCGAACTCGCGGACTGGCGCTTATAAGGCGCCGGCTACATACCAACCCAGCAGCTACGCGTCCACACAATCTGGTGGCTGCGGTCAGATTCGAACTGACTACCTTGCGCTTATGAGACGCCTGCTCATCCGCATGAGCTTCGCAGCCCTGGCAGGGGATGAAGGATTCGAACCCTCAAATCTCGCTCTGGAGGCGAGCGGTTTGCGCAATTAGCCTAATCCCCCGCAAAACCGATTCCCATTTTTCAAAGAGCAATAAAAAACCCGGCCTAAGCCGGGTCTGGTGCCAACTGGACAAAATGCACTCAGACCCTCAAGACACGACTCCCCAAATGACCCGCTTGCCGGTCATTCTGGCTATCTCGTGTTTGAAGGTCCTAAACATCGCGTCGATTCAACATCACTACTGTAGCACGATTTTGGAGCGCCCGGCAGGACTCGAACCTGCGTACACTTCGTTCGTAGCGAAGGCCATCAATCCCCTCTGGCACGGA
>JASHTH010000119.1 GCA_030040655.1 Acidobacteriaceae bacterium
CGGGTTGTTGGGCGTCGGATCCACGGTCGCATAGGTCGAAGGAATAAAGACTGGGATTCCCACGTGGTGGGCGTCCTGCCATTCGCCCTCGTGCTCCGTGCGCAATCCCAGCGTGAGCGTCATGTTGTGGCGGATCCTCCACGAGTCAGTGGCATAAAGCGCCGTGTTCCACCAGTACAGATCGATCTTGGGGAGAATATTCGCCTGCTCATAGGCCATGAATTCGCCTTCGAGGAAGCTGGCCAGCAAGTTGCCCGGCCCAGAAGTCCTAAGGCCTTGGCTGTTGGCATATATCTCCAGGGATCCATTCGGGCCCGTGGGGAGTTCGAAGGTAGGATTGACGTAGTAGTTCTGAATGCCGCCGTTGGTCGGCGCGCCGCCGGTTGTCGGGTCGACTGAGTTATCCTCGGCCCGCTCGAGATTCACGCCGAACTTCAGCTCGTGCTTGCCCCAAACCTTGGTCAGGTTGTCGCCGATGCCGGAAGTCAGCCGCTTGAAGTACTGAGGCCCAAAGCTATAGTCGGGGAACAGCCCGAGAGGGAGGCCGTCGTACCCGTAGTCGACGAGCGTAGGATATTGATTGGTACCGTTGAGATAGGCGGTGGGATACGGTGTCGGATAATCGAGGGAGCCGTAGGTCAGCAGGCTGGAGTTTCCCGCGCCGAAGACCTGGTTGACATAGGCGACGAAGGCGGTAACCTCGTTGGTCATGGTCGGCGAAAACACATTGGTCCAGTTGAAGGCGGCGCTTTGCGAGTTGGTGTCTTCAACCGATCCCCCGGGCATGTTCACGCCGCCCGAGCTACCCGAGCCGTAATAGTACGTATTCTGCGGAATGCCGTTGAGGCCGCGCTCGATCGTATACGTCCCGAATAACTTGTTGCGGTCGCTTTGCACAAAGTCGACGCGCCCGTGCGCCGTCCACAGGTCGTTATTGACCAGGTTGTTACGAACGAAGTTATAACCGTTCGGGCCGGTTTGCCCGCCGGGCAGATTGGGTGCGGGGATGAGTTTCATCACGGCCAGGGCGCCGTCGTTCAAGAATTGATTGCCTTCCAGGCAAGTGCTGGTGCTGTTGCCCGAGCAGTTCACGGGGACACCACCTTGCGAAGCATGCGGACCCGTCGGCGGCCCCGGTGAAACACCGGTATTCGGAACGGCCGCCAGGTTGGCATATTGCCCAAAGCTGGTGCAGTTCTTCTGGTTCGGCTGGCATTCCACCACGGCGCAATCGCCCTCGTTGCAGGTCACAGAGTTGGGGGGAAGATACTTCATGATCTGCGCGGGGCTGAAGTCGCCTTTCAACATCTCCGGCGTCGGCACCAAGGCGTGGTAGATGGCCTCCGGGGCGCTGTCGTAGGCGTAGACATTCCGCTGCGCGTAATCCTCGGCCTGGAGAAAATAAATGAGCTTGTTGTTGTGGTTGAAGTCGGAGTGCGGAAAATGAACCGGCCCGCTGAGCGTGGCGCCCGGATAAATATAGCGATCGTTGGGCTTGATCGCTTCGGTGGTGGACATAAATAAAGTGGGGGCCAGGGCGTCGGTGCTATTCATCTGGTAGGTGCGCAGGTGCCCATAGAAGCTGCCGTGGAGTTGCGTGGTGCCCGACTTGCTTACCGTATTGATCACCACCGGCCCATTGGGCATATCCGCGCCAAAGTTCGACAGTTCCACTTTCACTTCGGAGGTGGCTTCGGTGTTCACCGTCTGCGTGCTGCCCGCGTAGCTGGCCGGATCGTTGAGATTGATGCCGTCGACACGAACGCTGTTGCCGTTCAGCGGCGAGCCGTTCATCGAATACGCCGTGCTTCCGCCGCCGACCGTCACCTGCACCGAAGTGGGTTCCACCGAATTACTGTTGGCGGCGTTGCCAAACGCTCCATTGCCGACGCTGATTGCCGACCCCGGCAGGATCTTGAGCAACTCGGTTACGTCGCGCCCGACGGTGGAAAGGTGTTCCAACTCCTCGGCCGTGATGAGGTCGCTCTTCTCGCCGGTCTCCACAATGCTCGACGCGGTGGCGTTGACCACGACGGACTCGGTCTCCGCGCCGGGCACCAGCTTAATCACGCTCAGCGTGCGCGCGTCGCCCGGATCGAGATGGATGCTGTTCTGGACGTTGGTTTCGAAGCCTTGAGCCGAGACCGTGAGCGTATAGTCTCCCGAATCGATCGAGGAGAAGAGGAAGATGCCCACGCCGTTGGTCTTGGTCGTGCGAACGAGTCCATTGGCCGCGTTGGACACCGTGACGCTGGCGCCCGGAATCACGGCTCCGGTGGAGTCGGCGATCGTGCCGCCCAGCGACGCGGTTACGCCCTGCGCCGCGAGCCGGCCGCGCCCCCATCCAACCAAGGCCAGAACCAGAAAAGGCAGAATTGCCCAGATAGACGAGTTCCGATGCGATCTTGGCCTGCCAATCATCTGTGCCTCCAATCCAAACCGATACGCGTTGCTGCGGTCCCCGATGTTCGTGTCTCGAGGCTCTTTGAATGATTACGGTACCACGGATCTAGAATCGCGATTATTTTAGCCGAGCCGCGGTAGAACTTTCAATCCCCGGCAACGACACTCCAAGCCCGATGCGACAATCCTCCTCCTGTATTTCATAGGCTTTGACGGCAAATGCTCCCGAACGTCGCTTTGGGCTGTTCCATTGCAGCCGGAAGCGGAGCGGCCATCGCCGGATTTCCATTATGGGATCGTTCCCAAACGGATCCGCCGATTGCGGGTTTGCGCATTCGGTTACGCTCGCCGACGGAAGCGCTCAAGCATAGCCATTTTTGCCGATCGCGGCGTACCCGAGTGCCGGGGAAACCCTCTGCAGATCTCGGGGTCCAAACTTGTCACGTCGAGAGAATCTTAAACTTGCCAATTGCGCCGGCTGGCAGGAAAACCGAATCGATGCCTCTTTGAGAGGGCCGAAGCCGGCGCCCCGATATGATCGGGACGCCGGCGATGGCTGCTGGTTATTTGAAGGTGTAGGTGCCAATGACCACAGTGCTGGCCGTGTACCCGTTTACTATGGCAACGGCCTCGACGGTGGATGTGGCCGATATGGGGATCGGCTTGTTGTTGTACAGCTGCTTTTTATTGCCGATGGTGGGGGCTTTGCCCTTGGTCCCCGGCGTCACCAGGACGTAAATCGCGGCGCCCGGGGCTTTGGGGTCGGAGATGGTTAAACTAACCGTCGCCGTCGTAACCGTCCCAGGCTTCGGGCTCAAGGTGGGCTCTGCCGTTTTGCCAATCGCCAGAATCGTCAAGTTCCCGGGGACGAATTTGAACGAATAGTTGGCCAGCGGAACGAGCGTGTCTCTTGTAATGACCAGCGCGCCGATGTAGGTAGCCGGAACCGGGAGAGCCGTGTCGCTGACCGTGGGGGTCAGTTTGGGCGCGCCCTTTAGCAACTTCTTGGTGTCGCCATTCACAAAGCCTGTCACCTTGTAGGGGTACGGCTTCTTGAAGGGCGTGCCCCACGTCGTCGGCGGCTCAGGTCCCGCCTTGAAGGTCAGAACAGCCTTGTCGACGGTAATGGTGATGGTGGCCGAAGCCGCTGCATAGGTGCTGTTGCCGGCTTGGCTGGCCTTCACTGTCACCGATCCTGCGCCGGTGACCTTCAGCTTGTCGCCGCTGACGATCGCCGCCGGCCCTGCTGTCACGCTAAAGGTGACGGGCACCAGGCCGGAGCTCGCCGTCGCTGTCAGCGTCGTGAGCCCGACGCCGTAAGTGGTCGTGTCATGGGTGCTTGCGAAAGGATTGTGGAAAGTGACGGTCTGCGCCAGGGGCGCCGCCGCCGTTGTGCCCGTGAGGGATATCGTAGGCGAGGGCGCGTTCAGCGCGTTGGTGGCCAGCGTAACCGTGCCGGTCTCCTTCGTCCCCACCGCGATTCCCGCGGCAGGATCGAACTCGACGCCCTGGGCGCAAACCGTGCCGGCGGCGCCGCTGACGACGCCGCAGGGATCGACCGACGCCGTTACGAGTTTGAAGGCCGTGCCGCTTTTCGTGGGCCCGGAAATCTGCATACCGGTGTTCCCGGCGCTCTCCAGCCAGATCGACAGGGTGCTGGTTTCCGTGTCGTCGGTCGTTGGGAAGGCGAGGGCCCCGGCCAGGCGGTTGACTGCGTAGACCGCAGGGCCTGACGCGGACCCGTCAGTCGAATACAGGTTGCCGTTGGCATCCAGCGCAAGGCCGAGCGCGGATGAGTCGGGGTTGGTCTCGATGGTGAGAGCGTTGGCGGCCTTGAGCGTTCCACCCGCATTGGGCACGCGGACGATGTCGCCAGACGCCTTATCGGAGATTAAAACGCTGCCCGACGCATCGACCGCCACTCCCCAGGGCGCGGTGACGCCTTCGGGCGCGAGGCTGAAGGGCGCCGCACCGTTAGAAGGATAGACCCACACCTTGCCGCCGCCTGTTTCAGCGACGTACAAGGTGTCTGCCGCGTCAACTGCAACACCCCACGGGAAGCTCAGGCCCGTAACGGACACGCCCGTGAAACCGTTGCCGGGGTTCCAAGTAACCACGCGGCCGTTGTTCAGGTCGGCGATGTACAAGACGCCGTCCGGCCCGAAGGCCAGTCCGCTGGGTCCTTTCAGCGCGGTGCCGCCAAAGAGCACGGTGTCTGCGACTACCGTCGTTTGCCCTGCCGTATTTAGAGTTCCGCTGACATTCGGAATCTCAACGATGTCATTGGCTCCGCCATCGGCGACGAACAGATTCCCGTTCGCATCAAAGGCAGTGGCGTAAGGGGTCGTGAATCCGCTGCCGACGGCCACCGGCGTGGTGGTCCCGGCGACGATCTCGAAGACCTTAAGGGCCCCCTCGTCGGCAATGGCCAAGTCTCCCGCCGCGTCGACTGAGACCGAGTAGGGAGTGGTGAATCCTGTCGTATACGAGGTCCACACGCCCGGATCGAGGGTCACGAGCGGACCCTGCCCTACGCCGGCGGCGACAGCAGTTCCAACGTTTGAGTTTTGATCGGTGGCCGTGAGCACGCCGACCCGCTCACCCACATTGGCCGGCGTGAATGTGGCCGTAATCGGGAGCGTCGCCAC